>JAGWVR010000065.1 GCA_018970785.1 Planctomycetota bacterium | reverse complement strand
TCCCTTACAACGGCTGCTATCGCATCGCAGCCGGCCATTGCTAGTCCAAATCAAGTTTTCGGAGTTGCAGATCGGGCACTTTTCCATTTCGGCATCACCTCCGTGGACCTGTTTTGGACGGCATCACTTCGCTCCATTGCCGAACTCTAAATGGTGTACTGATGAACAGTCAAGAGGGCTAAGCCGCATCCGGCCCAGCAAGCTTCGCGAAGCCATGGCGGATGCCGAGGTGCTGCAACGCGATGCGGTGCTCGATCGCGATCTGATCGAAAGCACGTCAACGTGGCCCGCCGCCCCCCCTCACCCCTCGGGCTGCCAGTGGGTGCGGTGCCACTCGAGTTTCCCGCAGGCCGGGCAGCGGAGGAGCTTCCGCGGTTCGCCCGCCGCCTTCCAGCGGATCCCGCCGATCTCCCAGAAACTGCGCGTGTGGCCGCACGGGCAGGTGAGCTTCCAGGCGCGCGAGTCGCGCTCCATCGACGCCGCCACGCCGGCCGGCACCACCGCGAGGATCAGGTCGCGCAGGAGCCCCATCGCGCCCCCCGGAGCGTCAGGCAAGGACCTCGCGGATCGGCTCGACACGCTCGACGCCGACGAGCTTCTGGTCGAGACCGCCGAAGAAATAACTCAGCCGGTTGGGATCGAGACCGAGGCGGTCGAGGATCGTGGCGTGGAGGCGCTTGACGTGGAACCCGGGCTTCTCCCCCTCGACCGGCGCGATCGCCGCCGAGCCGAGCTCGTCGGTCTCCCCGACGCTCACGCCCCCCTTGATGCCGCCGCCGGCCATCCACATCGTGAACCCGAACGAATTGTGGTCGCGGCCCGTCCCCTCGGCATATTCGGCCGTCGGCTGGCGGCCGAACTCGCCCCCCCAGACGACGAGCGTCTCGTCGAGGAGGCCGGTGCGCTCGAGGTCCTCGAGCAGGGCCGCGATCGGGCGGTCGGTGTTGCCGGCGTGGAAGTCGTGGTTCTTCTTCAGGTCGCCGTGGGCGTCCCAGTTGTCGTCGTTGTGGGCGCCGCCGGAGTAGAGCTGGATGAAGCGCACGCCGCGCTCCACGAGGCGCCGCGCCAGCAGGCAGCGGCGGCCGAAGTCGGCGGTCCGCGGCTCGTCGAGGCCGTAGAGGGCGCGCGTCTCGGCGGTCTCGCGGGCCAGATCGACCGCCTCCGGGGCGTGCTCCTGCATCTTCCAGGCCAGCTCGTAGGCGGCGATCCGCGCCGCCAGCTCGCTGTTGTCGCCGCGCGGGAGGAGGTGGGCGGTGTTGACGTCGCGGAGGCCGTCGAGAAACGTCCGCTGCGCCGCCAGCGGGAAATCGTCGGGAGGGGCGAGGTCGAGGATCGGCGCCCCCTTGCTGCGGAGGATCGTGCCCTGGTACGTCGCGGGCATGAAGCCGCTCGACCAGTTCTTCGCCCCGGAGATCGGCCCGCCGGTCGGGTCGAGCATGACGACGAACCCGGGGAGGTTGTCGTTCTCGCTGCCGAGGCCGTAGTTGATCCACGAGCCGAGGCACGGTGCGCCCGACTGGATCTTCCCCGAGTTCATCTGCAGCATCGCCGAGCCGTGGATCGGCGAATCGGCCGTCATCGAATGGAGGAAGGCGATCTTGTCGACATGCTTGGCGACATGCGGGAAGAGGGTCGAGACCATCTTCCCGCACTCGCCGTGGGGATGAAACTCCCACTTCGGCCCGACGACGCGCCCCTGGTTCTTCTCGCCGCCGCGCCCCTTCGTCTTGACCTCGATCGTCTGGCCGTCGAGCGCGTAGAGCTTCGGCTTGTGGTCGAAGGTGTCGACGTGGCTCGGGCCGCCGTACATGAACAGGAAGATCACGCTCTTCGCCCGCGGGGCGAAGTGGGGCGGCTTGGCGGCGAGCGGATTGGCGAACGGCGTCACGCCGTCGGCGGCGCGCGACTGGCGCGCGAGGAACGCCTGGTCGAGGAGCCCGGCCAGCGCCACGCCGGTGAACGAGGCGCCGGCCTCCCAGAAAAACTCGCGACGCGTCCGTCCGCAAAAGGCCTGGCGACCGTGTGGCATCGGTGAGGGTCCCGGGGTCAGTCGAGGTAGCAGAACTCGTTGGCGTTGAGGAGCAGGAGGCAGTAGAGCTCGAGCGCCCGGCCCGGGCCGACGCCGTCGTGGTCCTCGAGGGCGTCGACGAGGGCCACGCCGCGGTCGATCTCGGCGGCGCTCGCCGGCCGGGTGAAGGCCAGCTCGATGGCGCGCCCGACCATCGCCCGCTCCAGTGCCCCGTCGGGCCCCCCCGCCTCGCGCTTCACGCGCTCGGCGAAGGCCCGCGCCTGGCGGTGGAGGAAGGCGCCGTTCATCATCCCCAAGCTCTGCGTCGGCTGCGTGGTCACGAACCGCACCGGGCAGGAGGTGTCGGTGTCGGCGACGTCGAAATCGGCGAGGATCGGCGTCAGCAGCGAGCGCTTGACGTGGACGTAGACACTCCGCCGCGCCTCCTCCTCCGGCGGCGAATCGCCCCAGCCGCTCCCCGGCCGCGACTGCGTGGCGAGGACCTCGGCGGGGATCTCGGGGTAGACCCCGGGGCCGAACATCGTCGGGTTGAACTGGCCGCTGGCGACGTGGATCGCGTCGCGCAACTCCTCGGCGCCGAGCCGGCGCATGTCGAAGCGCCACAGGGCGTCGTTGAGCGGATCGGCGGCCAGCGCCGCCGTGTCGGCCCGGGAACTGGCCCGGTAGGCGGCGCTGGTGACGATCAGCCGGTGGATGCGCTTCAGCTTCCAGCCCCCCGCCACCAGCTCGCTGGCCAGCCAGTCGAGCAGCTCGGGGTGGGTCGGCGGGTCGCCGAGCATCCCGAAATTGCTGCTCGAGCGCACCAGCCCGCGGCCGAAGTGGTGCTGCCAGATCCGGTTGACCAGGACCCGCGCGGTGAGCGGGTTGTCGGGGGACACGAGCCACTTGGCCAGCGCCGTGCGCCGGCCCGTCGAGGGGATGCCGTCGGGAAGCGGGACGATCTCGGGGGCCTGCGTGCGGAGGATCGACGGCACGCCCGGCTCGACCGCGTCGCGGGGAACGTGGGGGTTGCCGCGGAAAAAGACGTGGGTCGGCGGCGCCTCGCGGCCGTGCTCGCTGACGACCAGCGCCTTCTCGACCGGCACCTGCTCCTTCTTGAGCACCTCCAGCGCCGCCACGGCGGCGTCGTAGTCGCGTTTCCAGTCGGCGCCGAGGAGCCGCTCGCCGTCGGCCTTGATCGCCGCCGCCAGCTCCGACTCCTTCTTCTTGCCGCGGCCCGACCGGGGCAGCGCCGAGAGCCGGCGGCCGACGAACCCCGGCCCCGACCAGGAGACGGAGAGCCCCTTGCCGTGGGCCCCCTGGAAATAGTCGAGCCGCAACGGCACGCGGCCGGCGGCGAGGGTCACGTTCGCGACCCGCGGCTCCCCCTCGCCGTGGATCCCGTCGTGATCGATGACTGTCGCGCCGCCGAGCGACAGCCGGGCGCCGTCGTCGGAGTCGAGCGAGAAGGTGTAGTCGCCGTCGGCGGGGACCTTGAGGAAGCCGGTGAACACGTAGCCGAAGTGGTCGGGGCGGAGCGACGGCGCCGCGGCGATGTCGAACAGGCCCGCCGGGAGCGTGCCGCGGTCCTCGGGCTTGAGGGCGTCGAAGTCGGGGAGTTTGTCCCAGGTGTCGCGGTAGAAGCGGAAGGCGAGGTCGTCGATGTCGCCCCCCTCGGGGCCGCCCCCCGCCTCGGCGAGCCGCTCGCGGAAGCGCGTCTCGAGCGCCGTGACGGCGGCCTGGGCGGCGCCGCGGCGGCGCTCGAGGTCGGCGACACGCGTCTGGTGGTCGCGGCGCGCTGCCTCGTCGGCGAAGATCGCCCGCTCGATCTGGTCGCCGCCGTTGGCCATCGGCGTGACGTTGTGGAAGAAGGCGAGCAGCGCGTAGTAGTCGCGCTGCGGCAGCGGGTCGATCTTGTGGTCGTGGCAGCGGGCGCAGTTGATCGACAGCCCGAGCCACACCTGGCCGGTGGTGGCGACGATGTCGTCGAGCCAGTCGTAGCGCGCCTGGAGGCGGTCGGCGGGCTCGTCGTCCCAGAGGCCGAGGCGGTAGTAGCCGGTGGCGACGAGATCGTCGGGGGAGGGGGTCGGCTGCTCGTCGCCGGCGAGCTGCTCGAGCGTGAAACGGTCGAACGGCTTGTCGTCGTTGAAGGCGCGGATCACGTAGTCGCGGTAGCGCCACGAGTGGGGCTTGGGGCCGTCGCGCTCGAAGCTGTTGGTGTCGGCGTAGCGCACCAGGTCGAGCCACCGGCGCGCCAGGTGCTCGCCATGGTGCGGGCTGGCGAGGAGGCGGTCGACCAGCCGCTCCCAGGCGCCCGGGGACGTGTCGGCGAGAAACCGCTCGCGCTCCACTTCCGACGGCGGCAGGCCGGTGAGCCCGAACGACACCCGGCGCACAAGCGCCAGCCGGTCGGCCTCCGGGGGAACGGGCAGCGCGCGGCGCTCGAGCCCGGCGCGGATGAAGGCGTCGATGGGGTGGTCGACGCCCGCCAGCTCGGGCACCGCGGGGCGGACGAGCGGGCGAAACGCCCAGTGCTCCTGCCACGGCGCACCGGCGGCGATCCAGCCGCGGAGCGCGTCGACCTGCGCCGCGGTCAGCGCCGTTCCCTCGGGGGGCATCCGCAGGTCGGGATCGGTCGACGTGACGCGCGCCAGAATGGCGCTGGTCGCCGGGTCGCCAGGCACGATCGCCCGGGCACCCGAATCGAGCGCCGCCGTGGCGGCCGCTGATTCGTCGAGGCGGAGCCCCGCTTCCTGCGTGTCGGGGCCGTGGCAGGCGTAGCAGCGCCGGGCGAGGAGCGGCTGGATGTCGCGCGAGAAATCGACCGCCGCCGGCTCGGCGGCCCGGGCGCCAGACGGAACGAGCGCCGGGGCGACTAGCGCCGCCAGCCCCGCCAGCACCGCTCGCCTCACCGCCGCCGGCCACCACTCGCGCTGGTTCATGGGTCGATCCGGCTCATGCTGGCAATGAAAGACGGTCGCCGGACGGTCATCGCTCACACACCGCGGACCCGATCCCACCCGAACGCCACCCCGAACGCGAAGGCGACCTCCAACATTCCAGTCCCAGGGGCCGGCGAGCCCCTCCGCCGTCGCCCTCGCATCGGCCCGTCGCCCCGTGCTGCGGGTCGATGCGAGGGCAGAGGCGCGAGGGGCGGATCCCTCTGTCGAGCCCAAGCGGAGGTCTACGGAGCGCCGCCGAACCGATCAACCCAAATCATACCCCGCGCCCACCCCCGGCCCAACATCGCCCGACCCCCCGCTCAGCCGTCGTAATACAGGCAAAACTCGTAGGGGTGCGGCCGGAGGCGCAAAGGCTCGATCTCGTGACGCCGCTTGTGCTCGATCCAGGTGGCGATGACGTCGGGGGTGAAGACGTCGCCGCGGAGGAGGAAGTCGTGGTCGCGCTCGAGCGCGTCGAGCGCCTCGTCGAGCGACCGCGGCACGCGCTCGAGCGCCGCCTGCCGGGCCGCCGCCGGATCGTAGAGATCGGCGTCGAACGGCTCGCCGGGATGGAGCTTGTTCTGGATGCCGTCGATCGCCGCCATCAGGATCGCGGCGAAGGCGAAGTAGGGATTGGCCAGCGCGTCGGGGCAGCGAAACTCGATCCGCTTGCTCCGCGGATTCGCCGAGACCACCGGGATCCGGCAGGCCGCCGAGCGGTTGCGCTGCGAGTAGGCGAGGTTCACCGGGGCCTCGTGGCCGGGGACGAGGCGCTTGTAGCTGTTGGTCGCCGGGTTGGTCAGCGCCAGCAGCGCCGGGGCGTGGCGGAGGATGCCACCGATCGCCGCCAGGGCGACGTCGGACAGCCCGGCGTAGCCCGTCCCGGGAAACAGCGGCTGCCCGTCGCGCCACAGGGAGAAGTGGGTGTGCATGCCGGAGCCCGCGTCGCCGTGGAGCGGCTTGGGCATGAACGTCGCCGTCTTGCCGTGGCGCCGGGCGACGTTGCGGACGACGTATTTGTAGAGGCACACCTGATCGGCCATCCGCACCGGATCCTGGTAGCGCATGTCGATCTCGCACTGCCCGGCGCTGGCCACCTCGTGGTGCTGGGCCTCGACGTCGATGCCGCACTGGATCATCGCCTGCATCATCTCGCTGCGCAGGTCCATCAGCCGGTCGCCCGGGGGGCAGCGGAGATAGCCCTGGCCGTGGCGCAGCTTGCCGGCGAGGTTCGGCCCCTCGGCGCGCCCCCGCGTCCACTCCCCCTCGGCGCTGTCGACGTGGTAGTAGCCCTCGTGGGCGTTGTGGTCGAAGCGGACGTCGTCGAAGACGAAGAACTCGACCTCCGGGCCGATGAAGCAGGTGTCGGCGATCCCGGTGCTGCGCAGGTAGTTGGTCGCCTTCCGCGCCACGTGGCGCGGGTCGCGGGGGTAGTCCTCGCGCGTGATCGGATCCTGGATCGAGCAGATCATCGCCAGCGTCGGCAGCGCCGCGAACGGATCGACGACCGCGGTCTCCGGCACCGGCACGAGGAGCAGGTCGCTCTCGTGGATCGCCTGCCAGCCGTGGAGGCTCGACCCGGAGAAGCCGAGGCCGTCCTCGAAGACGTCCTCGTCGAGCTTGCCGACGGGGATCGTGACGTGCTGCCAGGCGCCGAGGAAGTCGGCGAACCGCAGGTCGACCGCCTTGACCTCCTTCTCTCGGCACAGGGCGAGGACTTCGCGGGGCTTCATGGGGCGCGTGTTCCTGGGCAGGGCCGCCGAGGCCGCGGCGGCGGCAGGCCATGATACCGTCGCGCGAGCGGCGCACCGGGCCGGGGCGATCGCCTCAGCCGTCGGGGCGCAGCGCCGCGCTCCATCCGCTGCCACCGCGCTCGACGACGAGCACGCCGGAGAGGATCACGCCGCCCGGGAGCGCGACGATCCGCGCCGCCTCGGCGAGGCGGCCGTCGGCCGGCTCGACGACGTCGGCCGTGCCGCCGTCGACGCGCCGCGCGAAGCCGCGCCCGCCCGACACCGCGCCGGCGACATGGTCGAGCCACGCCAGGCGGTGCGGAGCGATCGCCACCGCCGGCACGGCCGGGCCGCCGGCGCGGGGGATCTCGGCCAGCCGCCAGGTCCGGCACGACTCCCCCGCCTCGACGAGGAGATCGAAATGCCGCCCGGCGGGGTCGTCGGGCGCGGCAACGTGTTCGAGGAGGATCCAGCGCGGCATGGGATGGTTGTCGCCGCCCGGCGGGGTCCTGTCGACCCGGGCGGGGGGCTCGCTCACGAGCCGGACCGCAGCGGTACCAGCGCCCCGATCGACAACACGTCGGCGGGAAACGCCAGGCTGGCGAGCACTCCGTCGGCGGGCACGTCGAGCCGCCGGGCATAGCCCTCGGCCGAGGGCTCACGGAAGACGTGCGCGGTCCGGGTGCGGGCGTCGATCACCCACGCCTCGGGGATCCCGTGCCGACCGTAGAGCGGCACCTTGACGCCGAGGTCGTAGGCGAGGCTCGACTCGGCCACCTCGACGACCAACAGCACGTCGGCGGGGCGCGGATGGGCGGCCGCGTACCAGTCGCCCCGCGGCGCCAACAGCGCGAGGTCGGGCTGCGGCTCGCTCGCGTCATCGAGATGCAGCGGATCGCCGACGGCGACGATCGCCCGGTTGCCGGCGGCCTCCGCCAGCCGCCGCGCCAGCGCCCTGACCAGCGCCGCATGGAGGCTGCCGATCGGCGACATGTCGAGAATCTCCCCGGCCACCAGTTCGACCCGGGCCTCGGGGCCGATGATCCCGACGGCGGCCATCTGGTGGTAGTCGTCGACCGTGATCCGATGACGGGTCACCAGCGCGTCGGGCAGCGTGGCCATCGGTGCGGTCTCCTCGGGGCGGCCCGGGAGAGAACCACCCCGGAATGATGATACTCCGCCGCCGCTCGCCCCGCCGCCGTCAGTAGTCGGCGCCGCTCTCGTCGCCCGCGGCCGGCACCGCCGCCAGCGGCTTCGGCTTGTGGCGCACCGTCCGCGCCAGATTCTCGGTGCGGAGCCGCTCGACCGCCGCCTCGAGGCTCATCGCGCCGAGGTCGCCGTCGAGCCGGTCGCGGAGGCTGACCGTGCCCGCCGCCTCGTCGCGCGGCCCGCACACGACCATCATCGGGATCAGCTCGAGCTGGGCGGTGCGGATCTTGGCGCCGAGCTTCTCGGCGGCCAGGTCGATCCCCGTGCGCAGCCCCGCCGCCGTGAGCCGCGCCTGGACCCCCTTGGCGTAGGCCTCGCTCTTCTCGCTCACCGGGATCACGCGCACCTGCTCGGGCGCCAACCACAGCGGGAAGGCGCCGGCGAAGTGCTCGATCAGCACCCCGACGAACCGCTCCAGGCTCCCCAGCGGCGCCCGGTGGATCATCACCGGCTTGTGGCGGCCGTTGTCGGCGCCGACGTATTCGCAGTCGAAGCGTTCGGCGCTCGGGAGGTTGTAGTCGAGCTGCACCGTGCCGAGCTGCCACTTGCGGCCGAGCGAATCGTGGATCACGAAGTCGATCTTCGGACCGTAGAACGCCGCCTCGCCCGGCTCCGGCTCGCAGCCGGGGAGGTTCATCCGCCGGGCGACGCGCTCGATCGCCCCCTCGGCCTCGGCCCAGCGCTCGGGGGGACCGACGTACTTGTCGCTCTTCGGATCGCGGAACCCGAGGCGGACGGCGAAGTTCTCGAACGCCAGGCTGCGGAGGACGGTGAGGGTGAAGTCGATGCAGCCCTCGATCTCCCCCTCGACCTGCTCCGGCGTGCAGAAGATGTGGGCGTCGTCCTGGGTGAAGCCGCGGACGCGCGTCAGCCCGCCGAGCTCCCCCGACTGCTCGTAGCGGTAGACGGTGCCGAACTCCGCCAGGCGCAGCGGCAGATCCTTGTAGCTCCGCGGCCGGGCCTTGTAGATCATCGTGTGGTGCGGGCAGTTCATCGGCTTGAGGAGGTACTGCTCCTCCTCGTGCATCACGATCGGCTTGAACTGGCTGTCGGCGTAGTAGGGGTAGTGGCCGGAGGTCTTGTAGAGGTCGATCTTGCCGATGTGCGGCGTGTACACGGCCTGGTAGCCGCGCGCGGCGAGCTCCTCGCGGACGAACGCCTCGAGCGTGGCCCGGACCGTCGCCCCCTTGGGCATCCAGAGGATCAGCCCCGAGCCGACCAGCGGGCTGGTCGTGAACAGCTCGAGCTGCTTGCCGAGGACGCGGTGGTCGCGCTTCCGCGCCTCTTCCAGCCGCGCCAGGTGGGCGTCGAGGTCGGCCTGGCTGAACCAGGCGGTGCCGTAGAGGCGCTGGAGCTGGGCGTTGTTCGCATCCCCCTTCCAGTAGGCGCCGGCGATGCTCGTCAGCTTGAAGGCGCCGATGCAGCCGGGACTGGGCACGTGGGGCCCGCGGCACAGGTCGACGAACTCCCCCTGGCGGTAGAACGACAGCGTGGCGTGGTCGGCCAGCCCGGTCGCGACGTGCTCCGCCTTGAGCGGCTGGGCGAGGCCGCGGACGATCTCCACCGCCTCAACGCGCGGGACCTCGACGCGCTCGAAGGCCTCGTCGGCGGCGATGATCCGCCGCATCTCCTCCTCGATCCGCGGCAGGTCGTCCTCCGTGATCGGCTCCGGGGCGCGCATGTCGTAGTAGAAGCCCTCGCCGGTCGTCGGCCCGAACGCCAGCTCGACGCCGGGGAAGAGGCGCATCACCGCCCGGGCCATGACGTGGGCCGCCGAGTGGCGCATCACCGGCAGGGCGCGCGGGTCGCCGGCGCGGAGCCATTCGAGCGTCGCCTCCCCCGCCTCCGGCAGGCGCGCGTCGAGGCCGACCGCCTTGCCGTCGAGGAGGGCCGCGATCGGCGCCCCCTTTTTCCCCGTGCCGGCGGCGAGGAGGTCGGCGAGCCGGGCGTGGGGGGCGGCGTCGTGGACGGCGCCATCGGCAAAACGGACGGTGGGCATGGCAATGGGGCTGGGGAGGCTGGGGGCGACAACGACACGTCTCACGGCCGCCGGCGGCCGAAAACCGGCGGCAGTATCCCCGCCGCCGCCGTCGCCCCACAAGGGCGGTCGGGCCGCCGCACCGCGGGCCCCCGTCGGCATTTTCCCGCCGCGGGCCGGTTGCTACCGTCCGCCCCCCGCGCCGCTGTCCCGCTCCCCGCCCTCCGCCCGAGGTCCCGCGCATGCTCCGTGCCTCTCGTCGCGCGCTGCCGCGTTGCACCGGCCTGGTGGCCGCCGCCCTGCTGGCCAGCGCCGCCGTCGCGCTGGCCGAGCCGGTCGGCCCCCTCGCCGAGCCCGACCGGCTCGTCGTCCGGGGGCTGACCACGATCGACCCGGAGCGGTTGCGGCGGCCGCTTGCCGCCGACGACGAGCTGGTGTGGCTCACCCGTCCAACGGCCAGCCGCGAGGCGTTCCTCAAGGCGCTCGCACGCAAGGCCGAGCAGACGCTGCGCCGCGCCGGTTTTCCCGCCGCCGCCGTCACCGCCGCCGCCGAGGAGATCGACGGCCGGCAGCACGCCGTGCTCGCCGTCACCGAGGGACCGCGCGCCCAGGCCGGCGCCGTGACGGTGACCGGCCTGGCCGACGACGTCGCGGCGCGGCTGGTGGCGTTTCTCACCACCCCCCTGCCCCCCGCCGACGCCCTACCGGCTCCCGCCGACCCGGCCGCGCCGTCGGCCCCCGCGCGGTGGCTCGATGCCGACGGCCGCACGGCCGTTCCCGAGGCCCCCGTCTGGCCCGCCTCCGGCCCCGCCCCCTGCGACGAGGCCACGCTCCGCCGCGCCCGCTCCGCGGTGATCCGCTTCCTCCGCGACGAGGGGCACCTCGGCCTCGAGCCGCCGACGGCGCGCCGCTCCGCCGCCGCCAGCGTCTGGTCGCTGGCGTTCGGCGGCAAACCGGCGGGCGACGGCCCGGTCGGCGTGGCGGTCGAGCCGGGAGACGGCACCGCGACCCTGGCGGTGACCGTGCGCGCCCTGCCGCCGCCGGTCCGCCTCAAGCGCGTCGAGGTCGTCCCCGGGGCGACGACCAAGCACGACGAGCTGGCGAAGTTCCTCGGGATCACGATCGGGGCGGCGGTGACCGACCGCGACCGGCGCGAGTGGGATCGGCGCCTGCGCCTCTCGGGGCGCTTCCTCCGCCACGCCGTCGAGCTGCGCGTCGATCCGATCGATCCGACGGCGGTCGCGGCCCGGTTCGAGCTCGACGAGTACCCGCCGATGATGCCGCTGTCGCGGGCGCTGTCGCGCGAGGAGGAGACGCTGCTCCGCGGCCGCGGGTGGCTCACCGCCGCGCTCGCCGACGGCACCGACCTGGTCTGCGACCTGTCGCTGACCACGGCCGAGGAGGTGCCCGGTGCAGCGCCTCCCCACGCCCGCCTCGTGATCTCGGGGACGACCGGTTTCGCCCTCGCCGCGCCGGCCGAGGGAGCCGATGCCTGCGGGCTGGTCGTCCTCGACGACATGGTCCGCGTCCTGCCCCCCGGCGGCGCCGGGCGATTCGACATCCCGCTGCCACTGGCCGGCCGGGCGACCGCGTCGGTGGCGCTGTCGCTCGCCAAGGCCAAGCCGGCGCCCGGCGGCGCGGCAGCGCCGCGGCCGTTCACGCGGAACCTCGCCCTCGGCATGGGATTCAGTGCCGGCGGCACCGGCGTGCGCCCCGGCTTCGGCCTCGAGGTCCGCCTCGAACCGGTCGCCTGGCTGGCCCTGCTCCACGAGGGAACGCCGACGGTGCGCTGGGAGGGGGACGAGCTGGTCGTCACCGACGACGACGGCTTCGTCAGCCGGTTCGACGGCAGCACCGGCCGCCCCGTGTCGGTGGTCACCCGGCAGGCGCGCCTCGCGCTGACCGCCCGCCCGGGGGCGCTGGCCGAAGACGTCGAGCGGCTCACCGCCGCCGCCGGGCCGAACCGCGCCGACGCCGCGCGCCCGCTGTCGACCGCCGTCGCGTTCCTCGTTTCCGAAGACGTCGCCGCCGCCTGCCACCGCCTCGTCGCCACGTTCGGGATCGCCGGCGATGACCGGGCCGACTGGGAGCGGGCGGCGCGCGCCGTGGCCGCCGCGGCACACAGGTGCCTCGACGACGAGGCGCTGGCGCGCTGCGACCGGCAGCTCGCCGCCTGGATCGCCGCCACCACGACGACGGCCGACGACGACGATCTCGTCGTGCCGCCGGGCGAACCGGTCGGCGAGGGGCAGGCGGCGGTCACCCGGCAGGCGGCGGCGCTGGCCTGGCGCCTCTCCGAGCGCGCCTGGGGGCGCGATGCCTGGCCGACGGCGCTGGTGCGCGCGGGGGCCTGCGCCGCCGTCGGCAGCCCGGCGGTGCTCGAGGAGGTGACGCTGTTCATGGGGGCCAAGGAGCACGGGCCGATCGCCCATGCCGTCGCCGCCACGCTCTGCCCGATGCCGCCGCTGGCAGCGACGCTCGCCCGGCGCGGCCAGGAGCGGCTGTCGATGGTCGCCTTCCACACCGACTGCTATCCGCTGACGGCGGTCCTCGGCCCGGCGGGCCTCGAGGACGTCCTCGTCTCGGTGCTGCGCGGGATCGACGACGAGGCGACCCGCGACCTGGGGGCGGTGCTGGCCGGCGACGCGACGCTGCTGGTGCCCCTGGTCGAGCGCCTCCGCGCGTTTCCCAGCCACCGCGACGCCCTCGTCGGCCTGCAGCAATCGCTCGACGCCTGGTGGCTGTCGTCGCTCAAGGACGTCGTCGCCAGGCGCCTCGCCGCGATCGCCACGCCGCACACCGCGGCGGCACCGGCCGAGGAGCCGGTGACGAAGTGAACCGGCGCGGCGCTCCCCGGCCGATCGCGGGCGCGGCTTCGTGCGCCAACCCGTCAGAGCAGCTGCGACAGGAACGTCCGCGCCGGCACGACAAGCGGCCCCCCCGGCCGCGCGAAGCAATCGGCAGCCACGTCGTCGGCGTCGATCACGACCTGGAAGGCATGCGGGGCGCCGAGCTGCTTTTGGAAATGCCCGAGCGAGCCGCGCAGCTCCATGCCGGAATGCTTGACCTCGACGAGGAACCAGGGACGTCCGTCACGGACGACGACGAAGTCGACCTCGCGCCGTTCCTTGTCGCGGAGGTATGCGAGTTGGAACTCCCCGAGGCCGAGATCGGTCCAGCCCTCGACGGCCTTGAGGAGGTGGCAGCCGACGAATGTCTCCGCCCGTTTGCCGGGATCGGTCACGAACGACCAGTCGCGGAGATACCACTTCGGCTCCTTGCGGAGGCTCCGCGCGACGTTGGCATGCCAGGGCTGGAGCGTGAACCCGAGGTAGAACCCGGCGAGCGTCCCGACCCAGCGCCGCGCCGTGTCGACCGCGACGCCGAGCAGGCCGGCCAGCGTGCTGAACACGACCTGGTCCCCGGAATGCGCCTCCAGGTAACGGACGAGCATCTCGATCCTTCCCAATTCATGGACGCGTGTCAGGTCGCGGATGTCCTCGCGGACGAGCTGCTGGTGCCGCAGTGCCGCCCAGCGCCTCGTGAACCGCGGGTCGCGTTTGAGGAACGGCTCCGGGAAGCCACCGTGCTCCCACAGCGCCCGCCACTCGGCCGCAGGGATGCGGCGCGGCGGGCGGATCACCCGCCGCTCGTCCGGGAGCCGCGGATCGGCGATCTCGGCGACCGAGAAGGGATGGAGGCGGTAGAGCAGGTAGCGCCCCATCAGGCTGTCGCCGCCGTGGCGGTAGACGTCGAGCCGCGAGCTGCCCGTCACGAGCAGCCGCAGCCGCTCGCCATGCGTGTCGAAGACCCCCTTGAGGAATCCCTTCCAGCCGCCGAACTTGTGGATCTCGTCGACAAGCGCCACCAGGGGGCGGGAGCGGAGGCGTTCGAGTGCCAGATGGCGCGCCGTCGCGGCGGGCCCGGCGAGGATCACCGCGCGGTCGTCGGCATTGTCCCAGTCGAGGATCGCCTCCGCCCGGCGGCGGCAGGCGGTGGTCTTCCCGACCTGACGCGGCCCGGCCACGAACGCCATCTGCCGGTCGCGGGCGAGGTGCCAGTCGAGGACGGCGTCGTAGAGCCGCGGGCGCGCAGCGGGTGAGCGGGTGCGGGACAGCCTCGATGCCATCCGACCATTCTGCGATCAATCGTAAAATGGTCAAGACCAAATGACGATTGATCGTATTCTGGTCGAATGCGGAACGTGGGTTTTTCCCGGACGGCGGCGCCTGCGGGAGCGGAGATCGCCATGGCACGAAGACTCGAAGCGGGGGACGCTGCCGGCAACTGGGTTCCCACCCGCCGCGACTGCCTTGCCGCGCTCGCCGGAACCATCGCCGGGGCGGGAGGCGCGACCGCCATCGCGCCGCGCGCCGCCCGGGGCGACGAAGCCGATCTCCTCGCCACCGTCCAGGTCCCCCCGGCGCGTGTCTCCGCCGACACGCTGCCGTCGCTCGTGACGCGCCCCGGCGCGCCGCCGATCACCGACTGGCCGGCGTGGCTCGTGGCGCGGCAGCGGCTCCGCGCGGAGTGGCTCGGGCTCCTCGGCCCGTGGCATGTCGATCCGGTCGACGATTCGTTCACGGTCCTCCGCGAGGAGGCGGCCGAGGGGCACGTGCGCCGGCTCGTCTCCTACCGCTCCGAGCCCGACGAGACGGTCGAGGCCTGGCTCCTCGAGCCCGACTCCCCGCCGCGCGGCCCGCTGCCGGCCGTCGCGGTTTTCCATCCGACCGTCGCCGAGAGCATCGACGAGGTGGCGGGGATCGCCGGCCGACCGGAACGCTCCACCGGCGTCGATCTCGTGCGCCGCGGGTTCGTCGTCCTCGCCCCGCGCTGCTGCCTGTGGAACACCTCCCCCGACCACCGGCTCGACACGGCCGGGAGCGTGGCCCGGCTCGCCGCCCGGCATCCGGGCGCCACGGGGATGCGGAAGATGCTCCACGACGCGTCGCGCTGCATCGACATCCTCACCGCGGTGCCGCGGGTCGACCGGACGCGCCTCGGCGCCTTCGGCCACTCGCTCGGCGCCAAGGAGGTGCTCTACCTGGCCGCCTTCGACGAGCGCGTGCGGGCGACGGTGTTCAGCGAGGGGGGGATCGGCATCGGCTTCTCCAACTGGCACGATCCCTGGTATCTGGGGGCGCAGGCGAAGGCGCCGGGCTTCGGCCACGACCACCACGAGCTGCTCGCGCTGGTCGTGCCGCGGGCGCTCGTGATCCTCGCCGGCGAGGCGGGCCCGGGCGCGGCCGACGGCGATCGCTCCTGGCCCTACGTCGCCCGGGCGCTGGAGGTGGCGCGCCTCGGCCGGGAGCCGCCGCGGCTGGGCCTGTTCAACCACCGCCAGGGGCACGCGCTGCCGCCGGAGGCTCTCGGCCTGGCGGCCCGCTGGCTCGAGACCTTTCTCGCCGCGGCCTGAGCCGCGCTTGACGCCGACCGACCGCGGCGGGACACTCCGGAAAGATCGAACCCGGGCGATTAGCTCAGTTGGTTAGAGCACTAGCTCGACAAGCTAGGGGTCATAGGTTCGAGTCCTATATCGCCCATTGGCACGGCCGTTTTCCGCTGGCACGATTCCCGCGACGAGGGCCGGCAGCGGATCGTTCTCGACCCTGCCGTCGTGTCGCCGGCAGCCTCTCCGTCACGGCTCACGGTTCGCGGCGGACTCGGGCCGCAGTCGCTGCGATCGAGGCTCGAAGATGTGCGCGCTGGCCTAAGGCTCCCGGTCGAGCGGCGTTCGGAAACGCAGCGATGCGGCGACACCAGCGCAATCGAGGCACGCTTCCCGGCCGAAGTCGCGCAGACGATCTCGGCCGCTCTTCCTGGTTGAAACGCTGGGCCGTCGTGCTGCTCGCTGCCATGGCGGCGGATCTCACCGGTGGCCACACCGCCCACGCCGAGTTCGATTGGACGCGGGGAGAAACGCTCGCGCCGGGCGTCGAACTGGTGACGATCACGCTCACCAAGCCGCCCGAGGCCGGGCTCACCTGCCCGCAGTACGCGGCGTTCGACCCGGCGGCGCCGCGGACCGTGGCGATCGCTGCGGCACGGATTGCCCTCGGCCCCGGTGTGCGCTTCGAAGCGACACCACGGGCCGCTGACTGGGGCCGGCCGATGCCCCCCCGCGGCGAGCAGACGTTTCCCGACCTCGTGATCCGCACGGCGCTCCAGACCGTGCCCGCCTTCGCCGCCGCCGAACGGGCGGCCGGCGTGCCGGTCGTGCTCGCCGTCAACGCCTCCCCCTGGGAGCCGTTCGTGCCGGGGAGGGCGTTCGAGCACGCCGACCGGATGGGGCTGGTCGTCGACGACGGGATCGTCGTCTCGCCCCCCACCGGGCGGCCGGCGCTGGTCATCGGCCACGACGGCCATGCAGCCCTGCGCGTCGTGGCGCCGGAAGAGGATCTCGCCGCGATCGAGACGGCGGTCAGCGGTTTTTCGTTCTGCCTCGTCGACGGCGTGCCGTCGCCCCCCGATCAGGTTCTCCACCCGCGGACCGGGTTCGGACTGTCGGCCGACGGAACGACGCTGTTCATCCTCGTCGCCGACGGCCGCCAGGCGGCGAGCCAAGGGCTGACGGTGCGCGAGGTGGGCGAGCTGCTCCGCGAGATGGGGGCCGACGACGGGATCAACATGGACGGCGGCGGCTCGACGACGCTCGTCGCCAAGGCGGCCGCAGGGAACGAGCTCCGCGTCGTCAACACCCCGTCGGGCGGTCTCCGCCGCAACGGCGCGAACCTCGCCATCGCCGTCGACGGCGCGCCCGCCGCCGGCCGCGAGTGAGCGGCGGTCGCCGTGACGATGTCAGTCGATTGGCAACGCTTCCTCCTCGTCGAATCGCCGGCCACCCTGCTCCCGGCGCGCCCTCCTGCTCCGCAGCGCGGCGACGAACGGATCGACGAACTGGCCCGCGAGCGTCGGCGACATCGCTCCATCGATGCCATAGGCGGTCGGATGGACCGGCGGGATGTCGTGGGTGCCGAACAGCCGGTCGATCCAGGGGAAGACGGCGGCGTAGTTCCGGTCGCGGCGCTCGTCGTTGCTGTGGTGCCAGTGATGGAACGCCGGGGTCGCCACGAGCCACTCCACCGCGCCCAACCGCCAGCGGACGTTGGAGTGGATGAAGAAACTCCACAGCGTGCCCACGATCGTGACCAGCGCGACCCCGATCTCCGGTTTCCCGGACGGCGAGAAGCCGAGGCCGAGGAGGTACACCGGAACCACACCCCCGAGGCGCATCAACACGATGTCGACGGGGTGCGCTCGGGTGTTGACCAACCAATCGAGGTGCTCGGCGCTGTGATGCACGGCGTGGAAACGCCACAGGAACGGACTGTGATGCATCCAGCGGTGCACCCAGTAGGCGCCGATGTCGTTGACCACGAGTGCCACCGGCAGCTTCAGCCACAGCGGCCACGCCGACACGATCCCGTACCAGCCGAACCAATCAGCGCCGTGGAGGGCCCTGGACAACGTCGCCAGCGGCACGGCGACGACTGCCGCCCACACCAGCGCGTTGATGAAGTACCAACACAAGTCGATACCCGTCTGGGCCCTCCACGGTCGCAACGGGCGAACCGCGAAGGCGTGTTCCAGTGGCACGAACACCGCCACCAGGATCACGAGCCACACCGCGAGCCGAAAGATCTCGATCAGCAACGGCTCCATCTCACGCTCCGATGGTGACGACGCGACGTTCGCCGACGACTGTCCGTGGACGAGGCCATCGACGGCCTCTGTCCACTCCGGCGACCCCGGGAAACGCCGAGGGTTTCCCGGGGCGCCGTCGGCCGCATCCGGCGGCCGATCCCGTTCTCCACGCCCCGCCGACCGCCCCGGTCAGCGGGCGGCACCGCGCGTCCGCCGTCGTCGTTCGGCGCAACCCAGGACTCCACCGACCAGCGCGAGCACCGACGTCGCGGCGCTGGCATCGATCTCCGGGACGACCCCGGGGGGAGGAGGGCCGTTGGTCGGCTCGAGCGAAACATTGTCGAGGAGGGAAAACGGGGGGACGCCCGCCGGCCCACCGGTCGCGAGGAACGACAGCGTCTGCGAGACCGCCGAAGCGGTGAACGTGGTGCTGAAGGAGCGCCACGGGGCAAATCCCCTGCTCGGCAGCGAGACCGTCTCGGTGTTGGCGACTTCGCTGCCGAAACTGATCTGCCAACCGGCATTGAAGCCCTGGTCCTTCACGTCGGTGAACTGGGCGGCGCCCCACACGAAAGACAGCGTGTACTGCTCGTTCACGGTCAGGCCCCCGATGACCTGCGACACCGGTCCCGTGGCATAGGCGCCATCACCCCCGAGAAAGTACGTGCCATACCCGCTCCCCGTGAATCCGTTCGCCGACGGGGCCTCGCTGTATTGCGGGCCCCAGACCCAGATCGTGCCGAGCTCCGAATTGAAACCGCCGCCAGGACGCTTGTCGGCGTTGGCGTCGACGATGAAGTTGAACGCCTGCGGGCGGCCGGCCGTGGAGCCCGAGTTGCTCCAACCCGTGGCGGCCGTGTTGTAGTCGAGATAGCCGACGCCGTTGGTGTTGGTCTCGAAGCTTCCGTTGATGACGAGATTCCCCGCGTGGAGCGGTGCGACCGCCACCGCGACGAGCACGGCGGCCGCCCAGGGCCCGAGCCGCAGTCCACCGAGCTCACCCCGTGCCCGGCCGCGCCGTGCGGCGGCTCCCAGTCGCTCTCCGAGCCGCCGTCCGAAAAACTGCCCCATGAGACGTTCTCCTCTTGGAATGACACCACCGAACACCATCCGCCCGGGAAACCGCTTCCCGGCTTAAAGTCGTCGTCGCGTTTCCACCTGCGATCCGGAGCGCGCACGGCTCCCGTCTGGGCGCCGCTGGCCGGGCGCCGGCTGGATGGATCGCGGCACGGAACATGGGCTGCCGACAGCGGCGCGGTGCGCACCGTCGGCGACCGCTGTCGACACACCCCCCCTGACACCGCCGGCGCTCGATCGGCGGTGGCTGCGCGGACTGGCACGGCCGTCGTGGGTCGCCGCGGGGCGGCGGTCGTGACGGTTTCAACTCACATCTCCGCTCATGGTCGATCACGGTGTCTGGGTGAAATCGCGCGGGGGCGCACGGCACCCGGGTACGCCGGGAGGCGCGGTCGCGCGGCGGGCACGGACGGACGGTGTGCGCTGGCATCGCGACCGGGACTCCAGGCGCGCAGGCGCCTTCCCCGTCGGTCCACCGAGCGCGCCCCTCCGGCGCGCAAGACAGTGCTGGTGGAGCTCGCGCGCGGATCGCGCCTGTGGCCACCGGAAACGCGGTGGTCTCGGGCGCAGCCTCTCCAAACGCGCGGTAGCGCCGTCGTCAGTTCGTCATG
>JAGWVR010000064.1 GCA_018970785.1 Planctomycetota bacterium | reverse complement strand
CGCCCTCGACGAGCGGCTCGCGGCGCTCGCCGCCGAGGGGCTCGAAGACCCGTTTCGCATCCCGGTGGCCTCCGTCCACGGCCGCACCGTGCGGATCCGCGGCCGCCAGGTCGTGAATTTCACCAGCTTCGATTACCTCGGCCTCGCCGGCCACCCCGCGGTGACCCAGGCGGCCAAGCAGGCGATCGACCGCTACGGCTGCAGCGCCTCGGCCAGCCGGATGGTCGGCGGCAACAGCCTCCTCCACGACGAGCTCGACGCGGAGCTGGCGGCGTTCGTCGGCACCGAGCGCGCGGTGGTGTTTCCCTGCGGCTACGGCACCAACGGGTCGATCTTCGGGCACCTGTTCGGCCCCGAGGATCTGATCCTCTACGACGAACTGTCGCACAACAGCATCGTCCACGGGGCCAGCGCGTCGCGCGCCGGCAAGCGCCCGTTCCGCCACAACGACCACCGCCAGCTCGATCGCCTGCTCCGCGACCTGCGCGCCCAGTACCGGCGCGTCGTCGTCGCGCTCGAGGGGGTGTACAGCATGGACGGCGACTACCCCGACCTGCCGCGGTTCATCGAGGTCAAGCGCCGCCACGACGCGCTGCTGTACGTCGACGAGGCCCATTCGCTCGGCACGATGGGGCCGGGGGGGCGCGGGATCTGCGAGTTCTTCGGCTGTGATCCCGCCGACGGCGACCTGTGGATGGGCACGATCAGCAAGGCCCTCGGCGCCGGGGGTGGCTTCCTCGCGGGGAGCGAACGGCTCATCCGCTACCTCGGCTACACGACGCCGGCGTTCGTCTTTTCCACCGCCTGCTCCCCCCCCAACGCCGCCGCGGCGCTCGAGAGCCTGCGCGTGGTGCGCCGCGAGCCGTGGCGCGTGACCCGTCTGCGCGAACGCTCGGAACTGTTCCTCAAGCTCGCCGCCGACTGCGATCTCGACACCGGCTCGAGCGCCGACACCCCGATCGTGCCGGTGATCGTCGGCAGTTCGCAGCGTGCGATCCGCGTCTCGCAGCGGCTCCTCGAGGCGGGGATCAACGCCCGCCCGATCCTCTACCCGGCGGTGCGCGAGACGGCGGCGCGGGTCAGGTTCTTCATCACCTGCGACCACTCCGAGGAGCAGATCGCCGACGCCGTGGCGACCGTCGCGGAGATCGTCCGCGACACCGCCCCCCGGGCCCGCTGACGGGGCGGCGTCAGCCCACCAGCTCCGTCCCAGCCAGCTCCGCCGGGACGTCGGGAGGGGCCTCGTCGGGGCCGGTGAAGATCCCGTCGTGGTAACGCGGCAGGAAACGCCGCAGGGCGTCGTCGACGACGAGGATCAGCGCCGGGAGGAGCATCAATTCGGCGACGGTCGCCGCTGCCACGGCGGCGCAGGCGAGACGGCCGAAGCCCGACAGCGACGGCACCGAGCTGACCGTCACGGTGGCGAACCCGACGGCGAGCACCACGCCGCCGATGACGATCGCGTTGCCGGTTTCCGCCACCGCCCGGCGCAGGCTGCCGGCCATCGAGATCCCGGCCCGGCGGTGGCGGCGGACCGCGGCGAGGACGTGGACGGTGTCGTCGACGGCCAGCCCGAGGCAGACGTTGAACACGATCACCGTCGCCGGCTCGAGCGTCGCCGCGCTGGCGACGACCACCGCTCCGATCGCGGCCAGCGGAAAGACGTTGGGGACGAGACTCACCAGCCCGACGACCGGCGAGCGGAAGGCGATGGCGAGGATCGAGCCGATCACCGCCAGCTCGAGGAGCAGGCTCGAGCCGAGGTCGCGGATCAGCTGGCGGATGTTGCGCGCCGAGACGACCGACATCCCGGCGAGCTGGAAGCACCACCCCGGCCGGTCGGCCGACAGCCGGTCGAGGCGGTCGTCGATCCGATCGTAGACCCCCTCGAGCGCCCGGCTGCCGAGGTCGCGGACGCGGGCGCGGACCACGGCCGTCCGGGCGTCGGCGTCGACGAGGTCGCGGAAATCGTCGGGGTCGAGCCGCTGACGCGTGCGCTGCGGGAGCGGTTCGACGACACTCGCCAGCGACACCGCGGGAAGGGGCTGGGGACCGTCGGCGAGCGCTTCGTGGACCGCGCCGAGCGCGGTGACGACGCCGTCGTCGGTCCAATCGAGTCCCTCCGGCCAGCGGACGAGGACGTCGACCCCCATCGCGCCGCCGAAGTCGCGGTCGACCTCGACCAGCGCCCGCGACGCCGGCGCCGTGCGCGGCAGGGCGTCGACGACGCGGGTGTCGGCGTCGATGCCGCTGGCCGCCCACGACAGGGCGACCAGCGCCAGGCAGCCCAGGGCCGCGACGGGCCGGGCGTGGCGCATCGCGAAGGCCGCGACGACCGCGGCCGCCCGCCCCGCGGTGCGGCTCGAACGGCCGAGGCGCATCCCGTTGCAGAACCGAGTCGAGGCCAGCAGCGGCGTCACCAGGCCGACGGCGAGGAAGCTCGCCACGGCGCCGGCGGCCGCCGAGATCCCGAACGTGCGGACGGCATCGATCCGCGCGGCGGCCAGCGACGCGAAGCCGACGGCCGTGACGAGGCTCGTGACTCCGCAGGCCACGCCGACGCGTCCGATCGCGGCGGCCGAGGCGTCGACCGGATCGACGCCGCGCCGGGCGCTGCGGCGCATGTCCTCGATGAAGTGGATCGAGTCGCAGGTGCCGACGACCAGCGCCAGCGACGGGACGACGCTGGTGAGGATGTTGATCTCGGCGCCGCACAGGCCGAGCATCCCCATCGCCCACACGGCGCCGATCGTGGGCGGCACGCAGGCGACGACCGTCGAACGCAGGCTGCGCGCCACGGCGGCGGAGAGGATCACCGCCAGGCACAGACCGGTCGTGTTGAAGACCAGCATGTCGTGGCGCAGGGCGGACGCCGCGGCGTGGCGCAGCGGCGGCAGCCCGGTGAGCTCGAGGTCGAGCGGACTTGCAGCGGTGGCGAGGCTGGCCTCGATCCGCTCGAGCACGGGCGCCGCGCGGGCCGGGGCATCCTCCCCGGGAGCGAGACGGACGAGCACGAGCGTGGCGGCGGCGTCGGAAGAAAGCATGTGGCCGGCGATCAGCGGGTGGCGCGTGGCCCGCTCGCGGGCGGCGGCAGCGGCTTCGGCGGACAGCGGTCCTTGTGTCCGGGGGATGACCGGCAGCAGGCCGCCGGCGGCGCCCTGGCGGCGGATGTCGAGGATCGAGCGGACCTCGGCGACACCGGGGATCGCGCGCAGGTCGGAACACAACCGGCGGATCCGCTCGAGCGTCTCGGGAGCGAACAGCTCCCCGTCGGTGACGGCGACGCGCACGATGCAGTCGCGATCGGGCGAGCCGAAGCGGCCCGCGATCTCGTCGATGACGGCGAAGTCGCCGTCGCTGCCCCGGAGGAGGGCGCGAAGGTCGTCGTCGATCCGCAGCCGCGAGAGCCCGAAGGCCGCGAGGGCCGAACAGATCAGGACGGCGGCGAACGCGGGGCGTCGCCATCCGGGGCCGGGGCGGAGGGCGCGGGCGTCATGGTGGGGAGGAGATGCCATTCGTCCGGATCCACGATCCACCCGCGGCAGTTGGCGGCCCCGCACCGGCACGGAATCGCGGCGTCTGCCGGCCAGGCGTAGTCGATCAGCAACTCCTCGCCCGGTGCCACGTCGCGGATCGTCTGCACCCAGAGGCGGTCTTCCTCGCTCGCCCGCCCGTCCTCTTCACACCAGTAGAAAAGCTCACAGTTGGGATCGCAACAGTGATTGAGGAACCTGAATGGCGCCGCGGGCTCGAGGAGCCGGCCACTGGGAAGCTCCATGCAATAGGTCGGATCGGGGGGATGGGCGTCGCAGACCGTGCCGCGGATCTCCCCGACGACGGTACCCGCGGCGAGCCGTCGCCGCGCGAACAAGCCGCGGCCAACGTGGGTTTGGGCGGTGCGGACGAGTCGGAGGGCGGCTTCGTCGGCCGGACTGCGGCCGGGGGCGGGTGAGCGGGGCATGCGGGGCGGTGGGGTGGCGGTCGGTGACGAGGTCGGAAGGGCGGCACGGGCGCGAGCCGCCGGCCGACCCGGTGCGCTCGCGTGGGGCGACGATCGAGAGGTCCGTGAATCTAGCAGACCGTGGAAAAAGTGATCGGCCGCCAGATGCGGCCGACGGCGACCAGAGAAGCCCTCGGCGTTTCCCGCGGTCGCCTGACCGGGCTGTATGAGCCGGCCGTCCCCCGGCCAGTCGGGGCCATGGAGGGCTTGGTCCAAGGACAGCGAGCGGCCCATCGCCCGGACCGACAATGGCCAATGGCCGTCAGGCGGCCATCTCGGCGCGGACCTTCTCGAGCAGCTTCTTCGTCGCCCGGATTCCCTCGGGCTCGGGGAGGGCGGAGCCCTCGTATTCGACGCCGATCCAGCCGTGGTAGCCGGCGGCCATCACCAGCCGCAGCATCTTCTGGTAGTCGGTGCGGACCTCGTTGCCCGCGGCATCGAACTCGTGGCTCTTGGCACTGACCCCCTTGGCGAACGGCATCAACTCCTCGACTCCGCGGTAGCGGTCGTAGTCGTAGAAGTTGCCGAAGTCGGGAAGCGTGCCGCAGTTCGGCTTGGCCACCATCTTCATCACGCCGGCCAGCCACTCGCCATTGCTCGACAGACCACCGTGGTTTTCCACGATCACGTTCATCCCCATCTGCGCCGCGTAGTCGGCGAGCCGCCCGAGGCCGTCGGCCGCGAGCTTCTGCTGCTCCTCGAACGAACCTTTGCTGGCAGCGTTGACGCGGATCGAGTGGCAGCCGAGACGCTTCGCCGCCTCGACCCACGGGAAGTGGTTCTCGACCGCCTTGGTACGGGCCGCGGCGTCGGGGTTGCCGAGATCGCCGAGGCCGTCGCACATGATCAGCACGTTGGTCACGCCGGCGTCGGCGGAGCGCTTCGCCAGTTCCCCGAGGTAGGCGGTGTCCTTGGCCTTGTCCTTGAAGAACTGATTGACGTACTCGACGCCGTCGATGCCGTAGTCCTCCTTCGCGGTCCGCGGGAAGTCGAGATTGTCGAGCTTGCCGGAAAACAGCGTCTTGTGGAGCGACCACTCGGCCAGCGAGATCTTGAACAGCGGCTGCCCGTCGGGGGGCGCGGCGCGGAGGGTGTGGGGCAGCACGGCCGGTGCGGCGGTGGCGACGGAGGCGGCGAGGAACCGGCGGCGGCTGGCGTGGCGCAGCGAACCCAGAGCGTGGCGGGCGTGCATCGGAGATCTCCCGGGCGGAACGGCGGCGTGGGAACGAGCGGAGGAAAGCGGCGTCAACCGATCGCCACCCAACCCCTCGACAGCGCCGCACCGCGGCAGGATAGCACCCCGCGGCGGCCGCCGACAGGTTGCGGCCGCCCCGCGCCGGCTATGGCCCCCGCACCCTCCGCGGTATCCTCTGGAGCCGTACGCCGTTCACGGGGCGATCTCGACGTCCGGGCTCGGCCCCGCGCTCCCGAACCCTCGGTCCGACCTGCCGTCACGGAACGCCCATGAGCACGCACGCCGCCGAAGCCGATCACGCCGCCTCCCTCGGGGATGACACGGTCTTCGGGCACAAGCCGGGCCTGTTCCTCCTGTTCTTCACGGAGATGTGGGAACGGTTCAGCTACTACGGCATGCGCGCCTTGCTGGTGCTGTTCCTGGTGAGCGACATGGCCGCCGGCGGCTGGGGGTGGTCGCGGAAGGAGGCGCTGGGCCTGTACGCGTGGTACACGGGCCTGGTGTACGTCACGCCCGTGCTCGGCGGGATGCTCGCCGACGCCTTCCTCGGCTATCGCCGGGCCGTGCTCCTCGGGGCCCTGTTGATGACGCTCGGGCACGCGTCGATGGCGTTGGAATCGCGCGCTTCGTTCTACGCCGGGCTGGCGCTGTTGATCGTCGGCAACGGGTTCTTCAAGCCCAACATCTCCTCGATCGTCGGCCACCTCTACAAGGACCACCCTGCGAAGAAGGACTCGGCGTACACGATCTTCTACATGGGGATCAACGCCGGGGCGTTCCTCGGCATGCTGTTCTGCGGCTACATCGGCGAGAAGGTCTCGTGGAGCTACGGCTTCGGCCTCGCGGGGATCTTCATGCTGCTCGGGATGCTGATGTTCCAGTTCGGGCAGGGGATCTTCGGCGACCTCGGCCTCGCCCCTGACCGGCGCGACACCCGCCCGGAGTCGTCCGCGGAGCAGCCGGCCGCCGACAAGGCAGTCGAACGGGACCGGCTGATGGTGATCGGGATCCTGTCGTTCGCCTCGATCTTCTTCTGGATGGCGTTCGAGCAGGCCGGTGGGTCGATGAACATCTTCGCCAAGGACTACACCAGCCGGATCCTCACCGGCTCGTCGGCGACGCTGTTTTTCTGGATCGACGCGCTGCTCACGCTGATCCCGCTGGCGATCGTGACCTGGGTGCTGTTCAAGCTGGTGTCGGCGACGCACGACCGGATCGCGCTGTCGAACGCATTCATCGTGCTGAGCTTCGTGATCATCTGGGGGGCCGCGATCTGGCGTCTCAACCGCGAGTTCAACATGCAGTCCTACGACCTCGCCGTGACGCCGCCGGCGACCGCCGCGGCGGGCGAGGCGGGGGCAGGGGCTCCGGAACCGATCGTCACGACGATCCTCACCGAGACCCCGCTCCGCGAGGGGGAGGACGTGTTCGTCGTCGATCTCGAGGGCAAGGGCGGCGCGGGCAAGCTCCGGCTCCTCACGCCCGCGCAGGCGGAGAACTATGCAACCAAACAGGCGGCGGTGGTGAAACGGGTCCGGGGGAACGAGATCGAGGTCACGGCCTCGTGGTTCCAGATCCTCAACTCGTTCTTCATCATCGCCCTTGCGCCGCTGATCGGCCGGATTTGGGAGACGCGCTTCAACCCCTCGGCCCCGGTCAAGTTCGGCTTCGGTCTGATCCTCCTCGGAGTCGGGTTCGCGGCGCTCGCCTTGGCGAGCATGAGCGTGCCCAAGGGGGCGAAGACGGCGAACCTGAGCATGTCGTGGCTGGTGATCGCCTACCTGTTCCACACGCTCGGCGAGCTGTTCGTCTCGCCGGTCGGGCTGTCGTACGTCAGCAAGCTGGCCCCGGCGCGGCTCGTCGGGTTGATGTTCGGGATCTGGTTTTTCGCCTCCGCCGTCGCCAACTACCTGGCCGGGATGACGGGAGGGATGATCGACGGGATTTCCGAGACATACGGGCTGTCGGTGTTCTTCCTGATCTACACGCTGATCCCCGTCATCGCGGGGCTCGTGCTCATCGCCCTGTCGAAGGGGATCCGCCGGATGATGCATGGGATCGGCTGAAGCGCCGACCGGCGCGACGGCCCGGCCCGCGGCCGGTGCCCTGGTCGTCACGATCGACCGGCTGCCGGCCTGGATC
Organism: Planctomycetota bacterium; assembly: GCA_018970785.1. Lineage (GTDB taxonomy): Bacteria > Planctomycetota > Planctomycetia > Pirellulales > UBA1268 > F1-20-MAGs016. The sequence goes on along the minus strand of JAGWVR010000064.1, from coordinate 11,968 downwards.
CTCCCCGCCTACGGTTCGACGTGGGTGGCGACGCCGGCCCTCGACGGCCTCGCCGCCAGCGGGCTCGTCTTCGATCGGCTCTTCGCCACGACGACCGTCGCGGGTGCCACGCTCGCCGCCGTGGCCGGCGGGGGCGGTTTGGCCGACGTCCTGGCGCGGCTCGCCGACGGGGCGGTGGTGATCACCGACGACGAGTCCGCGCTGGTGCCGGCGCTGGCCGCCGCCGGCCGGGTGACCGTCGTACCGCTGCCGCGGCGGCGGCGCGTGGCGGCGAGCGCCGGGGAGACGGCGCTCGGATGCCTCGCCGCGGCGGCGACCACCGCGCTGCGGAGCGTGGCGCGCGGCTGCGTCTGGTGCCATGCGACGAGTCTCGGACGGGTGTGGGACGCACCGGAGGGGTTCCGCGACGCGTTCGTCGATCCCGACGATCCTCCGCCGCCGGCCGGCGCCGAGGTTCCGGCGTTCGCCGTCACCGCCGCCACCGATCCCGACGATCTGGTCGGCATCCGCCAGCTGTTCGCCGGGCAGGTGTCGCTTCTCGACCACTGCCTGGCGAACCTGCTGGCGGCGGTGCCGCCCGACTGGGCCGTGCTCGTGTGCGGGATCCGCGGGATGGCGCTGGGCCTCCACGGCGCGGTCGGCCCGCGCGAGACCGAGACACCCGACGGCGACATCGTGCACCTCCCGGCGATCCTCCGCGCGCCGGCGGTGGCCGACGCGGCGCAGCGGGAGCGGGGACTCGTCATTCCGGCCGACCTCGGCGCGACGCTGGCGGCGCTTCTCGGCGGGCCGTCGAGCCTTCCGGGAAAACCCTGGCTCGGCCACGACCTCGGTTCGATGCTCGCCGGTGATGCACCGCCGCCGCGTGACCGGGTGGTGGTCGCCGGGCCCGGCGGCGGGGCCGTCGTCACCGATGCCTGGTCGATGCACGTCGCCCGGACGACGGAGAGCGGGATGCCCGCGGCGCGCCGGCTGTATGCCCAGCCCGACGATTTCTTCGGGATCTGCGACGTCGCCGACCGCTCGCCGCAGGTCGCCGAGGAACTCGCCGCGCTGGTTTCGTCCGTCGGGGAAGGCGCGGTGGACGGGGCGGACGAGGCGGCCGCGGAAGCCTGGTTGCGTCCGCTCTCGCCGGCGGCCCGGGAGCCGGCAACCTGAGGGGCGGCGGAAACGGCTCTTCTCCGCCGTTGCCCTCGTGGCTATTCTCCCGCCCCCTCCGGGTGCTCCCGCCACCCGCAGCACGCCGGCCGTGACGGCGGTCTCGCCGGGAGACACGCCGGTCGCGCGGTTGCCGGCCGGTGCCGGGTCGTCTCCATGCCCTGTCCCCCCCGCCAGCGCCGTTCGTTCCGTGGGGACCGCCCCGGCCGTCGCCGCGCGCTCCCGGCAGCCGCCACACTGCTGGCCGCCCTGACCGCGTTGGCTCCGGCGATCGCCGACGAGCCCGGCGCCGTCGCTCCGCCGGTGACGGTGCGGGTCACGTGGGGTGGGGGCAGACCACGTGGCTGGAACGGCACCGTGCGCGTGCTCGCCCCCACGGGGCAGGTGCTCCCGCTGCCGGCGTGGCGGCCGCTCGCCGCCGATCCCGAGGCGGTGGCGCGGATCCACCCCCGCGACGGTCACCTGCAGATCGTCGCCGGTGGCGAACGCGTCGTGCTCGACGGCATCGAGATGGCGATCCCCGACTGGGCCACGGCGCGGATCGAGGTCGCGCTGGCAGCCGACGGCGCCGCCACCCCGGTCACCACCACGGTCGCGGTCTCCGACCTGCTCGGCAGCCCGGCGCTCGGGCCGCTCGACGCCGAAGCCAACCGGCTGTCACTGGAGCGGGCTGCCGGGGACGAGCTCCGCGTCGTCTTCCCCGCACCCGGCCCCGGCACGGTGCCCGACGCGCCACTGCCGACGTTGCGCCGGCCGGGCGACACCGTCCGGTTCGAGGTCCACCCGCTGCTCGCCGGCCGGCCCGCCGGGAGCACGTCGGTCGAACTCCGGGCCCGGGTGGTGGCCAGTGACGACGGGGAGGCGCACGCCACCCAGGCCGTGCTCCTCCGCGAGATTGCCGCCGACGGGGCCCGGGCATTCGAACCGGTGCCGGTGGAGCTCGCGCTGCCGGTCCGCGAGGGGGCCTACGACATCGTCCTCGAGGTGGTGGAGCGGTCCGGGCTGCGCTGGTCGCGCCCGATCGCGACGCGGACGGTGCAGTGTGTCGCCGTCTCGACCGCGGCGCCGGTGTCGCCGATGGCCGAGTGGAAGAAGGTCTGCGAGGTCGACCCGGGCAGTCCCCGGCTCCTCGAGCGGCTGCGCCGGTTGCCGGGCGTCAAGGTGCCGGCCGTGGTGCCCGCCAATCTCCCGCTGGCCGGCGGCGCGATGGGGCGTGTGCCGCTGCCCTCGCTGCCGGTGCCGCTGCCGAAGCTGCCGGCGGTCGGCGAGATGGTGCCGAAGTTCACCGGCCTCCTGGCAGTCGGGGATTCGACGCTGGTGCCGCATCCCGCCGGGGCGATGCTCAGCTTGCCTCCGGCCCCGGGCGCGGGGCAGGTGTCGTGGGAGGGGATCGCCGTCGCCGGTCTCCAGCCGGCGCATCCGCACGTCGTCGAGGTCGACTACCCGATCGACCAGGATGCGATGGTCGGGATCACCGTCCTCGAGCAGGTGGGCAGCGAGGTCCGTGCGACCGCCGCCGGTGGATTCGTCGTCGAGCGCCCGCTCGCGACGCGCTCGCACCCGGTCGCCGAGGGCATCGCCACGCATCGGTTCGCGTTCTGGCCCCACACCCGCGCCGGCGTGGTCGTGCTCTCCAACGCCGCACAGCGGACACCGCTCCACATCGGCCGGGTCCGTGTCCTCTCCGGTCCGCAGCGGCTCCCGCCGGCTCCGTCGGCCGGCGCGGGGGAAGCGCGGCGGAAGTTGCTCGCGTTCCTTCCCGAGCCCGACTTCGAGCGCTTCGGCGGAGTGCGGCGCGTCGACGGTGCGACGGGGCGTGGCGTCGACGATTGGCACGGTCTGCTCGTCGGCTGCCGGTCGTTGGCGGAGTGGCTCGCCGCGCAGGGGGCCGACGGCGCCGTGGTCACCGTGGCCGCCGATGGCGGTGCCGTCTGGCCGTCGGCGACGCTCGGCACCGCCCCGCGCTGGGACGGCGGGGGCTCGTTCACCGGCCGGCTCGACCCGGTGCCGAAGGACGCGCTGGCGCTGGCCTGCCGGCTGTTCGCCCGCGAACGCCTCGGGTTGGTTCCCGCGATCGCCGGCACGGGGCCGCTGCCGGTGATCGAGGCGCTGCTGGCCGACGGCACCGGGGATCCCACCGGACTGGTGTGCATCGGTGCCGACGGGCGGCCGCGGCGCGGGCCCGGAGTCGCCGGGCGCTACAACATCCTCGATCCCCGGGTCCAGGATGCCTGTGCCGAGGTCGTCGGCGAACTGGCCGCGCGGCTCCGTGGCGAACCGGCGGTCGAAGGCCTGGCGCTGGTGATGCCGCACGACGGCTGGCTCCACCTCCCGGGAGTCGCCACTGCCCTCGACGACGCGACGTTCCGTCGGTTCCTCGCCGCGGCTGGTCCTGTCGCGGCCGGCCTCGAGCCTGCCGCCGCGCCGGGACCGGAGCGGTTCGCACGGCGGGCGGCGCTGGTCGAGGGGGCGCTCCGCGAGCCGTGGCTGGAGTGGCGCGCCGCCGAGGTCGCCCGATTCCATCACCGCCTCGCCGACATCGTCCGCAGCGTCGATCCCGACTGGACGCTGACCCTCGTGCCGACGACGCTGTTCAGTGCCGGCGACCTGGCGGCACGATTCCGCCCGCTCGTGGCGACGGCCGTGGCCGAAGGGGACCTGGCCCGTGAGGCGGGACTCGACCTGGCGCGGCTGGCGGCCCACGGCTCGATCGTCGTCGGCATTCCGCACGTGACCGCGGCGACGGCCGACGTCGTCGAGGCCGGGATCGTCGAGCGGGCCAACCGCGCCGTCGCCCCGGGGCCGCCGGTGGCACGGCGCGCAGCGGTCCTCGTCTCCCAGCCGCGTTCCCTCGACCTCGGCCCCGCCGTCCAGCACATGCCGCTCCGCGGCGATGCACCGGAGTCGATCGACTGCCGTGCCGTCCTCGCGGGCGCCGCGGCGCGGCGCCCGTCGGCTGCCGTGTTCGCCGGTGGGGACGTGGTGCTCGTGATCGACGAGTCGCTCTCCACCGTGTCGGCCGACGAGATCCAGTCCCGCACCCGGCGCGCCCGCGCCGCGCTGCCGGCGGTGACGATGACGGCGATTCCGCGCGCCGCGGCGCCGCTGGTGGCGTTTGCCGGCGCCGCCGATGACGCGACCTGGGTGAGCCTCGTCAACCGCTGCGGCGAGCCGTGCACGGCGCAGCTGGTCGCGGCGGAGACGGTGCCCTCCGCCGACGAGCCGGCGACCGGCACGGCGCTGGCGTCCGACGGTCGGTCGCTCGCCGTCCCCCTCGCACCGTGGGAGGAGCGCACGGTGCGGTTCGCCGGCCCCGTCCGCTTCGACCGCGTCGATGCCCTGCTCGACCCGGTCGTGGCCGGCGTCGTCGACGACCTCGTCGCCGGACTGCGACGGCGCCGCGCCGTCCTCGAGACGCCGCTCCCGCTGCCCGTCCTCGACAACCCCGCGTTCGAGCAACCCGAGTTGGGTGACCGGGTCGCGGGCTGGGAGCTGCTCGAACCGCAACGCGGCACGCTCCGCGGCGTCGCTCCCGGCGCCGGTGGCGAAGGCCGTGCCGCCGAGTTCGCCACCGTCACCGGCCTGGCCACGCTCCGCAGCAACCCCTTTCCGGCGCCGGCAACCGGGCGGATCAGCGTCGCCGTCTGGCTGCGGATCCCCACCGAGTCGACGCAGCCGCCGCTGCGGATCGCCCTCGAGGGTCTCGAAGGGGGGCGCGAGTACTACCGCTTCGCCCCGGTCGGGATGGCACCCGGGGCGATGCCGCTGTCGCGGTCCTGGTCGCAGTTCGTGCTCCAGGTCGACGACCTGCCCACGGCGGGATTGGAGTCGCTCCGCGTCCGGCTCGATCTCCTCGGCCCCGGGGCAGTCGAGGTCGACGACGTGCGCGTCTTCGATCTGGCGTTCGACGAGTCGCAGCGCGTGCAGATCACCAAGCTGCTGGCGCTCGTCGACCACCATCGCGGCGAGACCGATCTCGGCCGCTGCCTGCTCGAGCTCGACGAGCCCTGGGCACGGTTTCTGCTGTCCTTCGTCATTCCCCCCGCCGAACCGCCCGTCGCGGGTGCGGTGCCGGCCGGCCCTGCAGCACCCGGTCCGGGAACCACGGGAACCCCGCGGCCCAAGGAACGGACCGCCCGGCAGCCCGCGCCGGCCGGGATCATCGACCGCTTCCGCCAGTGGTGGCAGTGACCGATCGGGGCCGTCGCGGGGGGCGCACGCCGAGCGTCAGCCCGGCGGCCAGCCGAGCGCACGACCGCCGAGGAGGTGGACGTGGAGATGGTCCACCGACTGGCCGCCGTCGCGGCCGCAGTTGACGACCAGGCGGTAGCCGTCGGCGAGCCCGAGCCGGGCGGCGATCTGCGTGGCGACGACCACCAGATGACCGACCAGCGCCGCATCGCCGGGCCCGAGGTCGGCTAGCGCGCGGATCGGCCGCTTCGGGATCACGAGCACGTGGACGGGGGCCTGCGGCGCGACGTCGTGGAACGCGAGGCAGGAGTCGTCGTCGTGCTCGATCCGGGCGGGGATCTCGCCGCGGATGATCTTCCCGAATACCGTATCGGCCATGGCGGGCTCCGCAGCGCCGGGGAGGGCTCAGCCGGCCTGATCGGGCGCGGGCTCCGATCCGGCGTCGGGGGTCGTCGCGGCGCCGCGCCGCACGCGCCGGCGCGGCGGGCGGGGCAGGGCCCACTCCTTGGTCATCGCCTCGAAGACGTCGGGGGTCTCGTAGCGGACGACGTCGCGCCCCTCCGGCATCGGGCCGACGAGTTTGCGGAACACCGGGGCCCCGCGGAGGTCGAGGTCGACGCTGCAATCGTCGGTGCCGACCTGGAGGTGGCTCCGTTGGATCCCCTCGGCGGAGTCGAAGTCGCGGATCACGAGGCTGCCATCGGTGGCGCGGGTGACGAGCCGCCAGGTGCGTTTGGGCATGGCACGGACCTCGGGGTGGGACGGCGGGCGACCGTCGACGGCCACCTCACCCCCGAGCATCGGCCGGGTGCGGACCCCGGCTGGAGCGGCTGCCGCCCCCGCCGCGCGATCGGTGCGACGGCGTCCGGCGGCATCGCGTGCCTATCCCGCACAAGCGCCGCAGGCGGACTTCGGCGGCCGCTCGCGCGGGACGCGGCGGCCGAAGTCGCACTCGATCGCGAACCGGGCCATGCGGAGGAGCGACTCGTGGTCGATCGTCGGGCAGGGGAACTGCCCCGCATGGGACGCGGTCGCCGCGCGGTCGAAATCGGGATCGCAGCGGAGGTAGCTGCGGTACACGCCGAGTTGTGACCGGAACTCGTCGGCGAACCAGCGCTCGTCGCGGACGTCGGGGTCGTCCGGGGAGGCGGCCCGGGAAAACCGCTCGACGGCCTCCTGGACGACGCAGGCGATCGTGCTCGTCGACACCGGCTCGGGGTGGGTGAGGTGAAACGTCCGGCCATGTGCCGCGGGGGTGCGGACGAGATGGCACATGACCTGCGAGACCCAGTCGACGGGGACGAAGTTCTTGCGGTCGCGGCCGTCGATCCGCAGCAGCCGCAGCAGGGCGCGACCACTGGTCGATCCGATCAGCATCCGCGGGAGGAGAGTGTGGCCGAGACGCGCCAGGGCGTAGAAACCGTGGTAGGTCGAGGTGAAGCCGGAGCGAGAGTCGCCGACGATGATCGCCGGTCGGTAGACGGTGACCGACCGGAGGTGATCCGCGCCGTGGACCAGGGTTTCGGCCTCGACCTTGCTGCGTTCGTAGTCGTTGCCGAACCGTTGGCCGACGTCGAGCTCGGTCTCGAGCACGCGCCCTGAGCGCAGTCCGCAGACGTATGCCGTCGAGACGTGATGGAACTCGCCGATCCCGGCGGCACGCGCCAATCCGACGACATGCGCGGTGCCGCCGACGTTGGTGCGCCACGGGTCGCCGTCGCGGTCGGCGCCGTGGAAGGTCAGCGACGCGGCGTTGTGGAGGATCGCCCGGCAGCGTTCCCCGAGCTCGCGGACGGCGTCGTCGTCGAGACCGCAGCGCGGGGCGGCGATGTCGCCGGCGACCACGGTGGGGCGGGGGAGCGGATGCCCGAGCTCCCCCTCCCAGGCCGCGACCATCGCCTCGATGCGTGTGGCGGGATCACGTTTGCGGTCGGGGCGTACCAGCAGCAGCGGTCGCTCGCCGGCGAGGAGCAGGTCACGGACGACGTACGAGCCGAGCAACCCCGTGGCGCCCGTGACGAGGATCTGCCGGGCCGAAGGATCGGCGGGAAACGAATCGGGCGGGCAGACGATCATGGCGACGGAGCGATCCTGGCTCGAGGGCCACCGGTTGCCGTGGACAGTGGCGCGCCGGGGTCGACGCAATCTATCAGCCGCCGGGAAAAGTCCATCGCGGCGCCGTTTCCCCGCCGATCGGGTCGATGTCATCCGCCGGGCGTGGAAGCCGCGAGCGCTGCCGCCGTGTCGTCGATGGCGCGGCGCACGAATCCCGCGAAGGCGGCGCTCGCACCGGCGCCGAGGTGCCGCTCGTCGGTGTGGACCGCGAGCCGGAGGCTGCCCGCGTAGGTCATGATCCCGACCCCCGCGCGGGTCCGCGGCCGCAGCGGGGGCACGCCGACGATCCCGGTCAGCAGGAGATCGCGGGGAGCGTGGCGACCGTCGACGATCGGCACCGCGGCACGGAGGCGGGGTGCGAGGTTGCCGACGTTGCTGATCACCGCGGTCGACAGGCAGAGGGGGAGGCGGGTCAGCAGCCACAGCAATCCCGGCACGCGTTCGAGGGCCTCGACGGCGTGGAGGAATTGGGCGGCGGCACCGGTCTCCTTGATCCAGCGGCTCGCCGCCGCCAGCGAGTGGACGAGCGTCGTGGGATCGCCGCACTCCTCCGCCGACCGGTCGAGGAATGCGTAGCCGATATGGTTCCCGGTCGGAACCGTCGCGCCCGGGGCGCGGAGGCTGACCGGCATGTTGATCCGCACGTGACGGGCCTCGGTCCCCGCTGCGGCGTTCCATTCGAGGGCGGTGCGCATCGCCGCCCCGACGAGGAGATCGTTGACGGTCACCCCGGCGGCGCTGGCGATCCCCCACAATCGGCGCGTCTGGTCGGGCGTGAACGTGACGCAGGCGTAGGGAGGGGCGAGTGGTTCGTCGGGGACGGGCGCGGTCGGGGTGGCGAGGGGGGCGAGCACCGCCGGCCGGAGCCGGGCGAAACTCCCCGACTCGCGTGCCAGCCGGCGGGTGTCGGGGATCGCCGGCCGGGGGGCGGCACTCGTTTGGGGTGCGGCTGGCGCCTGGCGCCGGACGACTGCCGGACGGTCGCCGCCGCGGGGTGGTTGCCCAGTGTGGTACGCCGTCCACATCGCGCCGAGCCACTCGATGCAGGCCAGACCGTCGCAGACCGTGTGATCGACCACCAGGACCACGCTCCACCGCGGCGGCCCACCCGGATCCCGCTCGCGCTCCAGCGCGACGACCCGCAGCCCGCTCGAGCGGGTCGCGTCGCACGGTCGCCAGGGATCGGCGGGCGCCCGGTCGGCCGACAGGGGCCACCACTCGACAGAGGGGTCGGTGTCGGGGGGAAGCCAGACCCAGCGCCTGCCGCGGCGGCCGATCCGCATCCGCATCCTCGGGTGACAGGCGGCTGCCGCCGCCACCGCGGTTTCGAGCCGGCGGCGGTCGAGGGGGCCCTCGAGCTGGACTTCGAGCAGGAAGTCCATGGAGTAGCCCCGTCGGCGGTCGACGAGGAGGAGCGTCTCGAAAGGCGACAGCGGTTCCATTCAGTCGCACGAGCCCGGGGGGAACCCGGCCTCGCGGACGGGAAAAGCGCGAGAACGATTGTTTCTAGCAATTGCAACGGTCGGAAGGGGGCCGCCTGGGAACGTGGTTTTCCAGGGATTTCTTGACACTTCTTCCCGTCCATCCATACTCACTTTCGCGTCGGAGTCGGCCCAGCGGCCGGTGCTCCGTGGCTTCCCGGCGACCGTCCAGGTCGCGCGGGCAACCCGTGGTCCGAACCCGACGCACGCGATCACCCCCGGTCCGGTCGACGGCCGAACCGGCGGTGAGCGGCGATGCCCGCGGCGGGTTGCTGGCGTGGGTGTCGTGCGGATCCCAGGGAAGGGTGTTGGACGCCTCACGGCACGTACCGCCCCCTCCCGAGACCGATCCGCGCCGGCTTGCCGCCGGACATCTGCCCGCTTCCCCGACCCGTCCGGTGTCCCGCCCGTCGTGGCAGGGTTGCGGCGGGACCGTACACACGCCAAGGACGAGGATCACCCTTGCAGGAACCACTCGCAATCGTCGGCATGTCCTGCAGGCTCCCGGGCGCCGATGGGCTCGACGCGTTCTGGCGGCTCGTGGAATCGGGGGGAGTCGCCTGGGGGCCGCTCCCCGAGTCGCGCCTGCCGCGGGATTTGTACTTCGACCCGCGGAAGGGCCAGTTGGGGCGTTCCTATTCGGAGATGGGCGCGCTGGTTTCGGAGCGGCAGCCCGATCCGCGGACCTGCCCGATCACCGAGGAGATGCGCCACCGCTACGACGTCGCCCACCTGGTGTTCCTCGAAGTCACCGCCCACGCCTGCCGCGACGCCGGGCTCGACCCGTTCGCGATGCCGGCCGGCCGTCGGACGGGTGTCTACGTGGGGCACACCGGCGGCAGCACGCGGATCGGCGACATCGTCTACGGCACCGGGATCGACGAGACGGCGGCGCTTCTCGGCGACGTCGACGTGGCACGGCGGTTGCTCGGCCCCGACGTGGCGGCGGTCGCCGCCGAGGTCACCGCGGCGATCCGCGACCGCTACCCGGGGCGACGTCCCGGTGAGCGGCTCGATCTCGGCGCCCTCGGCGCCGCCCGGATCGTCCAGGAGGCGCTGCGGCTCGACGGGCCCTACCTCGTGGTCGACGCCGCGTGCGCCTCGTCGCTGCAGGCGCTGGCGATCGCCGCCCGGTCGCTGGCGACCGGCGGGATCGACCAGGCGATCGTCGGTGGCGCGTCGTACTGCAAGTCGGACAGCCTCGTGCTGTTTTCCGCGGCCCAGTCGGTGAGCAACACCGGCTCGTGCCCGTTCGGCCGTGACGCCGACGGGCTGGTGACCGCCGAGGGTTACGTGGCGCTGGTGCTCAAGACGCTGTCGCGGGCGCAGGCCGACGGCGATCGGATCCGCGCCGTGATCCGCGGCATCGGCGTGGCCAGCGACGGCAAGGGCAAGAGCCTCTGGGCCCCGCGCCGTGAAGGGCAGATGCTCGCGGTCGAGCGGGCCTACCCCGATCCGACGGAGATCGCCCGGATCGACTACATCGAGGCCCATGCCACGAGCACCCAGGTCGGCGACGCGACCGAGCTGGGGGCGCTGGCCAGTCTTCTCGGGAAGCACCTGCCGGCCGGGAGGCGGATCCCGATCGGCAGCGTCAAGGCGAACATCGGCCACACGCTCGAGACCGCCGGGCTGGCAAGCCTCGTGAAGGTCGTGTTGGCGATGGAACACGGCGTCATCCCGCCCGGCTCGACCTGCCGCGAGCTCAACGAGGAGTTCTCCTGGGATGAGGGGCCGTTCTCGGTGCCGCGGGAGTCGCTCCCCTGGCCACGGCGGGCCGACGGCGGCCCGCGCTGCGCGGCGGTGAACGCCTTCGGCATCGGCGGCCTCAACGTCCACCTCGCGCTTGCCGAGTCGGCACCGGCACGGGCGCCGGCGGTGGTGCGGCCGACGCCCGCGGGTGACGACGGCGCCATCGCGATCGTCGGCGTCGGCTGCGTGCTCCCCGGCGCCTTGTCGGTCGCGGCGTTCGGCGAGCTCCTCGACCGCGGGGTGCCGGCGCTGGCCGATGTGCCGGCGGACCGGTGGAACCTGCGACGGGCGCTCGACCCGTCGGGGCCACGGCCGTGGCGGACCGTCGCCGGCCGTGGCGGGTTCGTGATCGGCTTCCAGTACGACTGGCGGCGCCACAAGGTGCCCCCGAAGCAGATCGCCGCTGCCAACCCGCTTCAATTCATGCTCCTCGAGGCGGCCGACGCCGCGATCGCCGATCTCGGCGGCCCCGCGCGCCTCGACCGGGCGCGGACGGCGGTCGTCGTCGGGACGATGTTCGGCGGCGAGTTCTCCAACGACCTGCAGATGGGGCTCCGGCTCCCCGAGACCGCCGTCCACCTCCGTGCCGCACTGCGCCGCCGGGGGCTCGACGCCCGGCAGGTCGAGGAGATCGTCGCCGCCTACGACAAGAAGCTCCTCGAGGAGCTGCCGGCGCTCGTCGACGAGACCGGGAGCTTCACCAGCAGCACGCTCGCCAGCCGGCTCACGAAGTCGTTCGATCTGATGGGGGGTGCGCTGGCGCTCGACGCGGGCGATTGTTCGGCGCTGGCGGCGATCGCCGCCGCGGCCGACATGCTCCACCAGGGGACCTGCGACGCCGTGGTCTGCGCGGCCGGCCAGCGGGCGATGGACCTGATGGCGTTCGAGGGGTTGTCGCTGGAGGGCGCGCTTACGGCGGAGCCAGTGGCGCCGTTCGGCGCGGCCGGCACCGGCCGGATCCCGGCCGAGGGCGCGGTGGTCCTCGTGCTCAAGTCGCTGGCCGCGGCGCGGGCCGCGGGCGATCCGATCCGTGCCGTGATCCGTGGCGTCCGCGTCGGCAGCGGCGCGGCGCTCGAGGAAGTCGCCCCGCGCGTCGTCCACGATGCCGCGGCGGCGGCCCGCGTGCCGGCCAGCGCCATCGGCGTCGTCGAGATGTCGGGGAGCGGCGCGGCGGCGATCGACGGCGTCGTGGCCGCGGCCCTGGCGGCGGAATACGGCAACGCCGGTGCGCCGGCCCGGTCGGCCGGATCGCTCGACGGCCTCGTCGGCCA
>JAGWVR010000063.1 GCA_018970785.1 Planctomycetota bacterium | reverse complement strand
GTGCGGGCGCCGGCGACGATCCGCCGCGCCGCGTCGAGGTGGCGCCGCGCCCGCGTGGCCGGCGCCTCGACGGGAAACAGCCCGGTCGCTTCGGCGGCCGGTGCCGCGGGAGCGGCGACCCCGATCGGCGGCGCGGCGGAAGCGCTCCCCGGCCCGGCCCACCACGCCGTCGCCAACACCAGCGCGCGAACCGACGTTCGGCTGACCGCGTCCATCGCCGCTCCCCGCCGCCAGGATGGCCACCGGTCGATCCGGCGCGGCCCGCCGGCACCGGCGTGTCACCCGACCGTGGGACCATCCGCTCCCGGGTTGATTCGGCGGCCGGACGGCGCGGAACGGCCGTGATGGCGGGCCGGGGTCAAGCGCCGCCCCGTTTGCCCGCCCGGGTGACACGACGGGGAAACACTGGAAAGCGGCGTTGGCTTTTCGGGCCAGCACCGGAGGGAAGGTGCCCGCGGCCGAGTGTTGGCTGGCGCCGGTCAGCGCGGGGGTCAGAACTTGGCGTGTTCCTCGGCGACCAGTTCGAGGTCGCCACCGAGATACTTCACGGTCGCCGACGGCTGGAGGTTGAAGTACACGCGCCCCTCGGTGCGCCACCGGCCACCGTCGAAGAGGAACTCCGCCGTGGCGGCACGGACGTTGGAGACCGCCTCGACCCCTTCCATGCCCCCACCGGCGATCGCCTCGAAGCTGATGTCGACGGCGACCAACGCCTTGAGGAGGCCGGTCCGTCGGTCGCGGGCGTAGACCACCGAGTCTTCGAACGACACGTTGGTCCACCGGAGCCCACGCGGCTTGCCCGACGCCGCCGCCTTGTCGATGAACTTGGCTTCGAGCTGCTCGCGCTGCCGGTGGAAGTCGCGCTGGGCGCGGGCGAGCCGCTCCGCCTCGCGTGCCAAACGGATCGGGCGGAGGATCATCGCCACCACCAAAGCCGACAGGCCCGCCAAGCCCACGGTCACCACCACCCACAGCGCGGTCACGGTTCGGCCTCCGGCAGATTACGGCCTGGCACGGAAACAAGTGTACGAGGGACTCCCGCAGCGTCAAAAGCCGGATCACGGCCCACGGTCGTTCCGCTGGCCCGCGACTGCCGTACACTCCGTCGGTTTTCCCGGAGGTGTCGCCGATGCCGCGCTCCAGCACACCCGCGCCCGACCCGGCCGGGCGCCTCCTCGGCGCCCACCAGTCGATTGCCGGGGGCCATGCCCGGGCGGTCGAGCGGGCCGTCGAAACCGGCTGCACGTGCCTCCAGATCTTCACCGGCAACGTCAATCGCTGGGACAACGCGGCACTTGCCCCGGAGGCTGCGGCGGCCTTCCGCGCGGCCGTGACCGCCGCAGGTCTCGGGCTGGTGGTCGCCCACGACTCCTACCTCATCAATCCGGCGGCGGCCGACGACCGGCTCCGCAACCGGTCGATCGACGCCCTCGTCGAAGAACTGGGCCGGGCCGAGCAGCTCGGCATTCCGTGGCTGGTGATCCATCCGGGAGCCGCCGGCGAACAGGACCGGGACACGGCGGTCGCCCGGGCGGCCGACGGGATCGTCGCGGCACTCGGGCGCACCGCGGCGGCGGCGTGCGGGATCCTCGTCGAGACGACCGCCGGCCAGGGCACCTGCCTGGGGGCGAGCTTCGCCGAGATCGGCGCGATCCTCGCCCGCGGCGACGACGCCGGCTTGACGCGGCGGATCGGCGTCTGCCTCGACACCTGCCACGTCTTCGCCGCCGGCTACGCGCTGGCACCGGCAGCGGAGCTGGCGGCGACGCTCGGCGAATTCGACGACCACGTCGGTCTCGACCGGCTGGTCGTGATCCACGCCAACGACTCGAAGAAACCGCGCGGCTCGCGTGTCGACCGCCACGAGGCGATCGGCGACGGGTGCATCGGCGCCGAGGGATTCCGGTCGCTGCTCGCCGAGCCGCGCCTGGCGCGGATCCCGCTGATCCTCGAGACGCCCAAGGAGGGACCCGACGGCAAGCCCGATCCGGCAGTCGATCGCCGCAACCTCGCCGCGCTGCGTGCGCTCGACGGTGGCCCGGCGGCGCGGCGCCAGGCCGCGGCCCGACCGCGCCGCCGCGCGTGAATCACCGCGCCCGGCCGGCCGGCGGCGGTGATTCCGGCGGAATCGAGCGGCCATGGGGATCGGCGACCGAGTCACCGACCTCGGCAGCGAGGATCGCCCGGACGGCACTGCCGATGTGGTGCTCGACCCATTCGGCGGGCGGGTGCAGGTGATCGAGCGGAAGGTCGACGTTGCGGCCGAGCCACGCCTCCCAGAGCCGGTGGGACCGGACGATCGTCTCGGCCCGCGCCCGCCCCGTGGGCGTGAGCCGCCACCCCGTCGGGGTCCATCCGACAGCCCCCTCGGCCGCGAGCCAACGCGCCACCGGCCAGGCGGCCCAGCCGCGCGGGACGGTGGCCGTGCCCCCCTCCGCCGCCCGCCAGGCGGCGGCGAGGAAATCCTCGCGCGCCACCCGCCAACGCAGCGCCACCGCCCCGAGCGCCCGGGCGAGGATGCCGTGTTCGGGTGCGACCAGCGCCGCCACGGCGTACACGGCCCCGAGCACGACGGCGATCATTCCGGCGGCGCCGGTGTCGAGGCGCCACGCGGCGAGGTAGCCGATCGCACCGGCCGCCATGCCGATCGCCACCGCCACGGCGGCGACATGGTGGAGCCGGGAGACGAGCAGCTCGGCCGCCGCCGCAGGGGCCACGAGCATCGTGACGACGAGCACCCCCCCGACCGCGTCGAAGCCGGCGACGGTCGTCAATGCCGTGCCCACCAACAGCGCGACCGACAGCCCCGCCACGGGGAGGCCGAGGGCGCGGGCCGCCGCCGGATCGAAGGCCGCCAGGACCTGCTCCTTCCAGCTCAGGCACAGCGCCAGGCCCACCCCGGCGAACAACAGGCATCCGGTGATGAAGCCGCGCGGGATCTCGAGGCCGGCGACCGGCACCGTGTCGAACGCCGAAAGCTCCAGTTCTCCGTACAGCACGCACGCCGTGTCGAGGTCGACACGTGACGCCGCGACGCTGACGAGGATCACGCCGAGGGCGAACATCGTCGTGAACCCGACGCCGGTCGCGGCATCCTCGCCGACGCCGACCGAGTTCGAGGCGACGGCCGTGGCGATCGAGGCGGTGACGATCGCGGCGGCGACCGCGCCGATCATCGTCAGCCAGCCCCCCGGCCGTCCCCCGGCGAGAACCGCGATCACGATCCCCGGGAGCACCGCATGGGCGATCGCGTCGCCGAGAAGGCTCAGTCGCCGGGCGACCAGCAGCGTGCCGACCAGGGCACACGGTGCCGCCACCGCCATCGCCGTGGCGATGTTCCAGAGATGGAACGACTCGATGCCGGTGACGGACGGGCTCATCGGCAGCGCTCCGCGGCCGAACGGATCTCGGCGAGCCGGGCGCCGTCGATCACCGCCGCCGGATCGGGGAGGTCGACGGTGAGAAACGCCCGGGCGTCGTCCGGCGCCGTGGCGAGGATCCGCGCCCACGCCTCGCGGCGGCGTGCCAGGTCCGCGGCCCGCGCGGTGCCGGCGGCCGTCAGCGTGAAGCCGCCGGCTCCGCGGGCCACCAGCCCATCGGCCAGCGCCCGCCGGAGGGCGCCGTCGGCCCCGGCCGGAGGCCGGTCCCCGCGCGCCAGGGACGCGAGCAGATCCCCCTCGCGCCACGCCACCAGCGCGCGCCGCGCGGCGGCGCGCCGTGACCACCATCCCCGGCCGGGTGCCGCCACCGCCGACACCGCGGCGAGTGCGGCCGCCGCCAACACGACGACCGGCCCGGTCGGCAGCCGCGGCACCAGGGCGCTGCCGACCACGCCGACGAGCGCCGACAGCGTTCCAAACAGGCCGGCGAGCAGCACCATCGTGCCGACCCGGTCGGTCCACTGCCGCGCGGCCACCGGTGGGATCACCAGCAGCGCCGTCACGAGCACCGCACCCGCCGCGGGCAGGCCGACCACGACCATCACCGCGATCAGTCCGACCAGGCCCAAGTCCACCAGTCCGACGGGCCAGCCGGCCGCCGCGGCGAACGCCTCGTCGAAGGCGACGAGCGTCAACTCCTTGAGGCCCAGCGTGACCAGCCCCGCGGCTCCGAGGGCGCACACGGCCAGCAGCGCCGCATCGCCCGCGGTGACGCCGGCGGTGTGGCCGAGGAGGAATTGCTCGAGGCCCGCGCTGTCGGGCAGGCCGCGGGCCGTGATCCCGGTGACGAGCGCCACGCCGGCGCCGAACGACACCCCGAGGACCAGCGCCATCGCCGCGTCGTCGCGTGTCCGCGTCCAGCGGCGGATCGCCACCAGCGCCGCCAGAGTCGCCAGCGACGTGACGAGGCCGCCGACGAGCAGCCAACCGAGGTCGCGCCGCCCGGTGGCGAGGAACGCCGTCGCCACCCCGGCGAGGCTGCCGTGGGCGGCGGCGTCGCCGGCCAGCGCCCGGCGGCGCAGCACGGCAAGCGCGCCCACCATCCCCGCCGCCAGCCCCACGGCGGCGACCGCCGCCGCGACGACGAGCGTGTTGTACGGCACGAGCGCGGCGATCACGGCGTCCGTCCCCCGGCGGCGACCGCCCGGGCAAGCTCCTCGAGCACCGCGGGTTGGCCGGCATAGGTGCGCCGCAGGTTTTCGGCGGTGAGCACGGCGGCGGTCGGTCCGGCGGCGACGACGCGCATGTCGACCAGCGCCACGCCGTCGAACCACCCGGCGGCGCTGCGCAGGTCGTGGTGGACGACGATCACCAGCCGACCGGCGGCGCGAAGCGAATCGAGGACGCCGAAGATCAGTTCCTGTGAGCCGGCGTCGACGCCCGCCATCGGCTCGTCGAGCAGGTAGATCACCGCTTCCTGGGCGAGGGCCCGGGCGAGGAACACGCGCTGCTGCTGCCCACCCGACAGCCGGCCGATCTGCCGCCCCGCCAGATCCGCCAGACCGACGCGGCGCAGGCACTCCCCCGCCACGTCGCGCTCGCGCCGGCCGGGGCGCCGGAACCATCCGAGCCGGCCGTACGTGCCCATCAGCACGACGTCCATGACATTGACCGGGAATCCCCAGTCGACCGTCTCCCGCTGCGGCACGTAGCCGACTCGCGCCCGTGAATCCGCCAGCGCACCGCCGTCGAACGTGACCCGGCCGCCGGCCAGCGGCACCAGTCCCAGCGCCGCCTTGAGCAGCGTGCTCTTGCCGGCCCCATTGGGACCGACGATGCCGTACAGGGCCGGCCCGCGGATCACCAGGTCGACGTGCCACAGCACCGGCCGGCCGGCATAGGCCACCGTGACATCGTGGAACTCGACGACCGGCGCCATGGCGTCGCCCCCGGCCCCGTCCATCAGCGCTCCGCCCCACCGGCGAGGCCGGCGACGATCGCGGCGACGTTGGCCGACAGCGCCTCCTCGAGCGTCTCGGCGCCGCTGCCCGGGGCGCCGAGCGAATCGGAGAACAACCGGCCCCCGAGCGCCACGGCATGGCCGCGTGCCCGGGCACCCTCGCGCAGCGCGGCGACGTTGCGGTCGGAGACACTCGTCTCGACGAACACGGCGGGGATCCGCTTCGTCACCAGCAGGTCGACGAGCCGGTTGATGTCGGCCAGGCCGGCCTCCGCCTCGGTGCTCGTCCCCTGCACGCCCACCACCTCGACGTCGTAGGCCCGGCCGAAATAGCGGAACGCATCGTGGGCGGTGACGAGGACACGCCGTTCCCGCGGCACCTCTTCCAACCGGCGCCGGGCCTCGTCGTCGGCCGCGCGGAGCCGCTCGGCTCGGGCAGCGGCGCGCTGCCGGTAGCCGGCGGCCGCGGCCGGCTCGATCTCCGCGAGCCGCTCGGCGACGATCCCCGGCGCGAGCGACCACAGGCCGGCGTCGAACCACACGTGCGGATCGGGGATCCCGGCGCCGGCTTCGAGGAGACGGTCGGGGGGGAGCGCCTCGCCGATGCTGACCACCGGCACCCGCCGCGCCAGCCTCCCGAGCAGGTCGGCGAGCTTGCCCTCGAGCCTCAACCCCGAGGCGACGACGACGTCGGCCCGTGCCAGCCGGTCGGCATCACGGGGGGTCGGGCGGTAGCTGTGGGGGTCGATACCCGGAGCGAGCAGGCACTCGACACTGCCGTCCGGGCCGACGACGCTGCGGGCGACGTCGGCGGCCATCGTCGTCGTCGCCATCACCCGCGGTCCGCCGCCGCGGGCGTGTCCCGTCGAGGCCAGCACCAGCCCGGCAGCGACCCCCAGCAGGGCGGCGACCTTCGGCCATGTTTTCGGACGGTCAAAAATCATTTTTCGAAGCCTCAAAAACGATTCTAGCCGGCCGCGGCGCGGGCACAATTGGCGAGGGCGTCGGCCGGGCGGCACGGCGCCATGGTCATCACCCCTCCCCGTTCGTTGACCGTCCACGAGGACCGCCGTATCGTCTCGGCATTGACAGGGAGGTGGGGGCATGGCATCGGGCTACTTCAAACGGTTCCGGATGGCGGCGGATCTCCTCCGGCCGCGGTGCCCCGCGTCGCTGCCGACCGGATACCGGTTCGTCCCCTGGAACGAAGCCCTCATCGAGACCCACGCCCGCACGAAGTTCAAGTCGTTTCGCGACGAGATCGACGCCATCGTCTTCCCCTGCCTGGGGGATCTCGACGGGTGCCGGCGGCTGATGCGCGAGATCCGCGAGAAGCCGGGATTCCTGCCGATCGCCACCTGGCTGATCGTCCGTGGCGACGTCCGCGGGGGGCTGCAGTCGCTCGACTGGTGTGGGACGATCCAGGGGGTGATCGACGAGAGTGGCTGCGGCTCGATCCAGAACATCGGGATCGTGCCCGGCCACCGGGGGCTCGGCCTCGGCACCGCGCTGATCGAACGCGCGTTGGCGGGATTCCGCGACTGGGGGATCGGCCGCGCGACGCTCGAGGTCACCGCCGACAACGGCGGGGCGGTGCGGCTCTACGAGCGTCTGGGTTTCCGCCGGCAGCGGACCGTGTACAAAGTCGTCGACCACGTCGGCGACCGGTCCGGATTCGCCGCGACGGTTCCACTGGCCGCGGGGCCGGCACCGGGTGCGTGGTGAGGATCGGCATCCCTTGAAGCAGCAGCTGTTCTCGACGACGCTTGCCAACGGGATCGTGCTCCTCGGCGAGTCGCTGCCGGCGCTGGAATCGGCAGCCGTCGCCTTCCACCTCCCCGCCGGTGCCGTCCACGATGGCGCCGGCCGCTGCGGCTTGGCGACGCTGTCCGGCGAGATGATGCTCCGCGGCGCCGGCGACCGCAGCAGCCGCGAAGTGATCGAGTCGCTCGAAGGGGCCGGCGTGCAGTGGGCCCATTCGGTGTCGACGAGCCACGCCAGCTTCGCGGGGGCGATGGTCGCCCGCCAGCTCGTCGCGGCACTGCCGATCTACGCCGACATCATCCGCCGACCGCGGCTCCCCGAGGACGAACTCGATCCGGCCCGCCAGATGGTTCTGCGCAACCTCGCCGGCACCGAGGACGACCCCGCCCACCGGGCGATGTCGGCGCTCCGCCAACTCCACTACCCGGCACCCTGGGGGATGCCGGCCGAAGGGATCTCCGCCGAGGTCGCCGCCCTGGGGATCGACGAGGTGCGCGACTACGTCGCCCGCCGGGTGATCCCCCAGGGAACGATCATCGCGGTCGCCGGGCGGATCGACTGGCCGGTGGTCGTCGAACGGATGGCGGAACTGTTCGGCGACTGGGCAAGTGCCGCCGACGCCCCGCCGGCCAGCGGACCGCGTGGCTCGCGGATCCGCCACGTCCACCACGATTCCCAGCAGACCCACATCGCCCTGGGCTGGTCGGCGCCCCCGTATGCCAGCGACGCCTCCTACGAGGCGTCGGCGGCCCTGGCGATCCTCGGCGGGGGCTCGAGTTCGCGTCTGTTCACCGAGGTCCGCGAGCGGCGCGGTCTGTGCTACAGCGTCTCCGCCGGGTACCACACCCTCCGCGATCACGCCATGGCGGTGTGCTACTCCGGCACGAGCACCGCCCGCGCCCAGGAGACGCTCGACGTCATGCTGGCGGAGATCCGGCGGCTTCCGGGCACGCTCGAAAGCGCCGAACTGGAGCGTGTCAAGGCACGGGCGAAGAGCGCGCTGGTGATGCAGCAGGAGTCGAGCGCCGCCCGCGCCGGCGACATCGCGCGGCGCTGGTACCACCTCCGGGCGATGCGTTCGCTGGCCGAGGAACTGGATCGTTACGACCGGCTCAGCGTCGACTCGATCGAGGCCTGGCTGGCGGACCATCCGCCGGCCGGGCTGACGGTGGTGTCGCTCGGCCGCGAGCCGCTGGAGGTGCCCGATGACATTCAGGCATGAACGGCTCCCCAACGGCCTGGAGATCGTCGCCGAGGTCACCGACGACGCGCTGTCGACGAGCGTCGGATTCTTCGTCAAGACCGGGGCCCGTGACGAGACCGACGCCACCTGGGGCGTGAGCCACTTCCTCGAGCACATGGTCTTCAAGGGGACGACCGAACTGTCGGCCGACGAGATCAACCGTCGTTTCGATTGGATGGGGGCCAGCGCCAACGCGTTCACGAGCGAAGAAGACACCGTCTACCACGCGGCCGTCCTCCCCGCGCAGCAGCACGAGGCCACCGCCCTGCTGGCGGCGATGATGCGGCCAGCTTTGCGCGCGGAGGACTTCGCCACCGAGAAGCTCGTCATCCTGGAGGAGATCCGGATGTACGACGACCAGCCGCCGTTCGGGGCCGACGAGCGTTGCCGCGCGGCGTTCTTCGCGGAGCACCCGCTGGGGCGCAGCGTTCTCGGGACGGTCGAATCGATCGAGAGCCTGCCCGTCGAGGCGATGCGCGAGTACCACGTCCGCCGTTACGCTCCCGGCAACATCGTGCTGGCGGCGACCGGCGCGGTCGACTTCACGGCGCTGGTGGAGACCGCCCGGCGCCATTGCGGCGAGTGGGAGCCACTCCCCTCCTCCGGGCGCGACACCCCGCGCGCCGGACGCGGCCCGACCGGTGACGTGCGCGAGACGATCGTCCGGCCGGCCGCAACCCTGGCCTACGGCGTGCGGATGTCGGCCGGTCCCGCCGGCGACGATCCGGAACGGTTCGCCGCGAAGCTGCTGGCGACGGTCCTCGGCGACGATTCGGGCAGTCGTCTCTACTGGGCTCTCGTCGATCCGGGAACGGCCGAGCAGGCTTCGTGCCACCACCAGGACTTCCGCGACGCCGGGCTGTTCGCGACCCAGCTGGCCTGCGAGGCCGGCGACGCGCCCGCCCTTCTCGACGAGGTGACGGGGATCTACGCCGAGGCTGCCCGCAGCGGGATCACCGCCGCCGAGCTGGAGCAGGCGCGCAACAAACTCGCCGGCCGCGTCGTGCTCGTCGGCGAGCGGCCGCGGCGGCGGCTGTTCAGCGTCGGCCTCGAGTGGGCCCGGTCGGGCCGTTACCGGTCGGTGGCGGACGATCTGGCGATCGTCGAGGGGCTGTCGCTCGACGACCTTCACCGGGTGATGGGCTCCTGGCCGCTGCACGGGCCCGCGGCGACCGTCCTCGCCGGCCCGTCCGCGATCCCGGAAACGTCCGGCGCAGGCGACCCGCAGGGCGCCGGCGGCGGCGAACCGGTGTAAACTCCTCCGCGGCCCGGCCGGCGAACCGGCCGGGCCCGTTCTCCCCCCGATCGCCCCCTGCCGATCATGACACCGCTCCTCGCGAATCGCTGGCTCGTCGCCCTTCCCCCGATCTGGCTGGTCGCCACCGGGGCCCTGTTGGCGACGCTCGTCATCCTCGTGGCCTGGGGGTTGCTGCAGCTGGTCCGCCCGCGGCTCGCCGCGGAGGCCAGGACGAGCCTCGGCGACGGTTTCGCCGGGCCGATGGCCTGGCTGCTGCTGGCGCTGTCGGCCGTGGCGGTGGCGCTGACGCCTCTTGTGCCGGTGGCGTCGATCGCCCGCTCGCTCGGTAGGTACGCCACCATGAACGCCATCGAGCGGACGGTGTCGATCCCGGCGGGTGCCACGCTCGAGCCGGTACCGATCGACATCCGTCCCCAGGAATTGGCGATCTTCGAAATCGAGGCCCCGGCCCAGCTGCTCGTCCGCACGCAGCAGCCGATCGAGGGCTTCGCCCTGTCGAAGGTTCCGGAGATCGATCTGCAGCCGAACAAAGCGTGGCGCTGGGAGCGCGGCGCGGCGGAGACGACGCCGTTCGTCGGCGCCCGCGCACAGCTCGAGGTGACCAACGCCGGAACCGCGGCGGTCCCGCTGACGATCCGCACCGGGCTCGTGCCCGAGTTCCCCGAGGCGGCGATCCTTCCCTGGACGGTCGTCTCTCTCCTCGCCCTGGCGGCCCTCTACTACTTGTTCCGGCTCGTGCCGAGGCGCGTCGCCGCCGTCGCCTCGGCGACCACGAAGGAGGCGATCGGACAGCCGGTGTTCGCCGTCGCGCTGATCCTCGGTGCCGTGCTCCTGCTGGCGTTCATCGTCGTCCCGTACAACACGTTCGGCGAGGACGTGAAGATGCTCAAGGACAGCGGGCTGACGCTGATCAAGGTGCTCGCGCTGCTGGTCGTGGTCTGGACGGCGAGCGTGTCGGTCGCCGAGGAGATCGAGGGGCGGACGGCGTTGACCGTGCTCTCCAAACCACTGACCCGCGTCCAATTCGTGCTCGGCAAGTTCGCCGGCCTCGTGCTGGTGGCCCTGCTGGTGTTCCTGATCCTCGGCACGATCCTGATGGCGACCACCAGCCTGAAGGTCGTGTACGACGCCCGCGAAGGGTCGAAACTCGACCCCGTGTGGCGCGACTGTGCCCAGGAGATGATCACCGTGGTGCCCGGGCTGGCGCTGTCGCTACTGGAGACGATCCTCCTCGGCGCGGTCAGCCTGGCCGTTTCCACGCGGTTGGGGATGGTCCCGAACCTGGTGATCTGCTTCACGGTCTACGCGCTCGGTCACCTCGTGCCGCTGATCGTGCAGTCGAGCGTCGGCAAGCTCCCGATCGTGCGCTTCGTCGGCAAGCTGTTCGCGACGATCCTGCCGGTGCTCGAGCACTTCACGATCGAAGCGGCGGTCGTCGGCGGTGTGCCCGTGCCGTGGAGCTACCTCGGCTGGGCGGCGCTGTACGCCGGTCTGTATTCGGCGGTCGCATTGCTGATCGCCCTGGTCCTGTTCCAGGACCGCGATCTCGCCTGACGATCCGTCGGAACCCGCGGGGGCTCAGCGCTGCAATCCGGCGCGGCCGGTGAGGCCGATGAGCCCCATCCGCTCGAACGTCGGGCTGGCGAGCCCACCACCGGAGCGCTGGTCCTCACGGAGCGACTGCGCCACGGCTTTGCCGTCGAGAAACAGGAGCACGCCGCGCCGCAGGCGACGCTCGATCCGGGGACCGACCTCGACGGTCAGCCGCGGCGCCCGGTCCCCCTGGCCGACGGCCGTCTTGAGTTCGAGCGACTGCCTCCCGCGCCCGTGCGAGGCGGCGATCCCGACGGTGCCGAGAACGCGATTGGGGCCCTCGGCCACCATCCACCTGTCGGCCTGCACACCGGCGGCGACATCGATCCCCTGGACCCTGCTGCGGATCTCGGCGACCACCGGCGCGGCGATCGACTCCACCCCCGTGGGACCGCGGACACGCAGGTCGAGCGACCGCGACGGCTCCGTCGGCCTGACGTCGCTGTGCCGCAGGGCGCAGGCGATCGATTCCGCGCCCTCGAACTCCTGGAGCCCGAAGCCTTCGAAGAGGATCGGCGTCAGGGCCGGCTGGGCGGGGTGGCCCGGTGCATCGGCTGCACGGAGCGCGTTGCTCGCCGTCAGGCTGAAGACCACGGCGAGTGCGATCGGTGCGACGCTGACGGCTCGGATCATCGGGATCTCCGGGAAAACGAACGATGGCCCGGCCTCCGGCCGGTGGAACGGGTGCGATCCGGCCGGCTTCGCCCGGCCGGACAGTCCGCTCAGGCGGTGCGCCGCACCGGCCAGCGCGGCACCGGCACGGGCAGCGACCCGGACCGTTCCCGTCGAAACGACGTGGTGTGGAGCACGTCGAGGACGCGGTGGGCGATCTCGACCGCCGCCGCGCCGTCGGCGGCACTCACGCGCGGCTCGGTCCGCTCGCGCACCGCACCGAGGAAGTCGCCCTGCTCCTCGACCAGCGCGTTGGCATCGGCCGCCGCTTCGAGTCGCTCGCGCACGATGACCGTGCCGAAGAACGCCTCGCGCGCGGCCGGGCGCTCGGCCGGGGGTACGGCCGCCGCCGACCAGGAGCCGTCGCGGACGCCCGTCGCCGGGAGGAGGCAGTCGGCGGTGCGAGCGTGCATGTCGATGGTGAACATCCCCTCGCTGGTCCACAGCGTCGCCCGGCGCTCGGCCTCGGGGTGGATCCGCGAGGCGACGAGGTCGGCGACCAGCCCCGACGCGAACTCAAGCCGCGCACGGACCGCATCCTCGTGGCCGCCAGTGGCCGCCAGGCCCCGGGCGTCGACCCCGACCAGCCGCCCGGGGCGCAGCGACAGTACCAGGTCGATGTCGTGGATCAGCAGGTCGTGGACCACGCCGACGTCGAGTGACCGATAGCTGAACGGCGCCAGGCGGCGCGTCTCGATCGTGCCGACCGTGCCGAGACGGTCGGCGACGAGATTCCAGGCCGGATTGAAACGCTCGACGTGCCCGACGGCGACGATCCGCCCGAGCCGCCGCGCCGCGGTGACGATCGACCGCGCCGATTCGACGTCGGCCGCCAGCGGCTTCTCGACGAGCAGATCGATCCCCCCGGCCAGCAGCGGCAGGCTGACGGCGGCGTGGAGCGCGGTCGGCGCGGCGACGATGGCCGCCGACACGAGGCCGACGAGCTCCCCCGGCTCCGCCAGGGCGCGGCACCCATGGGCCGCGGCGACGCGCTCCCGCGCCGCCGGGTCGGGATCGACGACGGCCACGAGCTCCGCATCGGGGCGGGCCGCCAGCAAGCGGGCGTGGATCGTTCCCAGGTGGCCGCACCCGATCACGGCGACGGTCGTCCGACTCATGCGGCCCTCCTCGCTTCGCGGGCCCGGCCGTGACGCCCCTGCAGCTGCCGGGCGAAGAATTCGAGAACGCCGTCGACCTCGGTGCCGATCAACTGCCGCGCCCGGAGGCTTTCACGCGCGGCGTCGAGGCCGACGCAGGCGCGGTACAGGAGCCTATGCGCCTCGACGAGGGCGGCCACCGACTCGGCCGGGAAGCCACCGCGGCGCAGGGCCACGAGGTTGATGCAGCGGGGCCGGGCGGGTGACCCTTCGACGAGCATGTACGGCGGCACGTCGTGGAGCACGCGTGACAGTCCGGCGACGAACGACCAGCCGCCGATCGTCACCCAGTGGTGGACCGCCACGCCCCCCGACAGCGAGGCGTGGGAATGGACGCGGACGTGGCCGCCGAGGAGCGTGCCGTTGGCGATGATCACATGGTCGCCGATGCGACAGTCGTGGGCGACGTGGCAGCAGGCCATCAGGTAGTTGTGGCTGCCGACCACGGTCAGCCCCTGCTCCTTCTCCGTGCCACGGTTGATCGTCACCCCTTCGCGGATCACGTTGTCGTCGCCGATCTCGACCCTGGTCGGGCTCCCCCGGTAGCTGACGTCCTGCGGGTCGCCGCCGAGCACCGCGCCGGGGAAGATCCGGTTGCGGGCGCCGATGCGGACGTCGCCCATGATCGTGACGCCGCTCTCGAGCACCGTGCCGGCGCCGATCACCGCCTCGGCGGAGACCACGCACAGCGCCCCGACGCGCACGCCGGGGCCGAGGCGCGCGCCGGCGGCGACGACGGCCGTGGGGTGCACGATCGTCTCGCCCGTGGCGGGCGACGGATCGGCGGCGGGTTGGCTGGGCAGCACCGTCATCGGTCGTACGGAGTCGGAGGGGTAGGTCAGGCGGCCGCCGGGGGTGCGACCGTCGCGAGGAGTGCCTCGACGAGCGCCGCGTTGAGGCGGTGGCCGCTGCGATGGGCGCGGATGTGGCCGACGATCGGCCGGCCGGCCAGCGCCAGATCCCCGACGGCGTCGAGCACCTTGTGCCGGACGCACTCGTCGGGCCAGCGCAGGGCGTTGTCCACCGGACCGTCGGCGCCGAAGATCACCAGATCGCTCGTCGACACCGCGCGGCCGAGCCCAGACGCCTGCAGCCGCCGAGCCTCGTCGATGCCGAGAAACGTCCGCGCCCCGGCCAATTCGCGCCGGTAGCTGTCGGGCGTGACGAGGATCTCGAGCCGCTGCCGGCCGATCGGGCCCGGGCCGTAGTCGAGTTCGTAGTCGATCGACAGGCCATCGTGCCGCGGCGGTCCGGCCTCGATCCAACCGGCCTCCCCCGCGACCCGCACCGGCTCGCCGACCACGAGCGGCGTTACCGTGGCTCCGCTGTCGACACTGCCTGCCTCGTCGAGGGCCGCGACGAACGCGGCCGCCGACCCATCGAGCCCCGGAAGTTCGGCGGCATCGACGATCACACGGCAGTTGTCGATGCGCAATGCCGCAAGGGCGCTGAGGACGTGTTCCACCATCTGCACCTCCGCCGGCCCGGCCGCGAGCACCGTCCGCTGCGTGGCCTCGACCCGATGCCCGATCCGGGCGGGAATCACGGCGACGGCACCGAGGTCCGCCCGGACGAACACCACCCCCGTGTCCGCCGCGGCGGGCTCGAACGCCACCCGGACCGGAGTCCCCGACCAGTAACCGCGCCCCGAGACGGCCACCGATCGGCCGATGGTCCGCTGGGGGCGCGGACGCGACAGGTGCGCCATGGTGGTCGCGGGGCCCTCCACCGCCGGGAAAGGGACTCAGCGGGGCCGGGCGCCCGTGGCCGGAGCCGCCGCGACCGGTGTCGCATTGAGCATCTTGAGGACGTCGGGGGTGATGTCGATGCCCGCCTCGAGGTACACGATCGGCTTGGTGATTCCGCGGAGGATCGCGTTGCGATCGCTGCCGTCGAGCGGCTCACCGTCGAATCGGTGGACGATCGCGATCCGGTGCTCGCGGGCGAACTGCTCGACCGCCTTCTCGACCTCGGTGTAGACCTGGAGATAGACCTTGGCCTCCCGGTCCATGAAGTCCTTCTTCTGGAGTTGGGCGTTGACGTTGAAATCCCCCTGGGCCTTGGCGATGTCGGCCTCGAGCTTCTTGTATTCCGGGGTGCCGACGTTGTAGCCCTTGATCTGCTCCATCATGCCGTTGATCCGGTCGCGTTCGGCCTTGAGGAGGTTCTCGGCGGCCATCACCTCGTCCTTCATCCGGTCCATCGCCGCCTTGAAGCGGACGTGATTCTTGAAGATGTAGCCGACGTCGATGACGGCGACGTGGCTGGCGGGGGCGGCCGCCACCTGCGGCTGCACCGGGGCCACGCCACCGGGAACCTGCGCCGTCGCCACGACCTGCATCGCGCTCGCCGCGGCCAGGAAGCCTGCCAAATGCCACTTCACGGATCGCACTCCTTGCTGGGGTTCGTCGGGCACGACGTCGGGCCGCGGCACCGACGGGCCGTCCTTGGCCCACCGGTCGACGGGGGCGGGATCATGGCAAGGGGTGGAGCGCGAAACAAGGCCAAAAAGGCGGCTCGTTTCGCGCTCGGCGGAGGGGCTGGCCTGCGGCGGACGGGGCCGCCACGGGAATGTCAGCGCGGATCGCCGAGGGTCACCGGGAGGGAGACTTCGGCGCCGTCGCGCTCGACGACCACGGTCACGGTGTCGCCGCCCTTGTACTTCCGCAGCGCGCTGTCGAAGTCGTCGAGGCCGGTCACGGCACTGTCACCGATGCGGACGACCAGATCGCCCCCCTGGAGGCCCCCCTTCGCGGCGGGCGAATCCTTGGCGACGCCGGAGAGCGCGTACCCCTTCGCGGTCCGGCCGAAGTCGGGAATGCTTCCGAAATAGGGCCGATCACCGCCGCGTGCGAACGTCCGCGAGGCGACCTCGATGTACGCCGGGCGCTCCGCCGCCGTCGCCAGTTCGCGAACCGCGTCGGTCACCATCCGGGCGATCCGTACCATCCCGTCGTAGTTGATCTTCTCGGCGGTATCGGTGGGGCGGTGGTAGTCGCCGTGCGTGCCGCTGAACACGTGGAGCACCGGGATTTTCTTCGCGTAGAAACTGGCATGGTCGCTCGGCCCGAAGCCCCCCGGGTCCTTGGTGACGGAGAATCCATGGGCCGCCGTGAGCCGATCGACGAGGGCGTCGAGGCCGCTGCCCGTCCCGGTGCCGTGGATGATCAGCTTGTCGCCTTCCATCCGCCCCACCATGTCGAGGTTGACCATCGCCACCGTGTCGGTCAGCGCGATCACCGGATTGGCGGCATAGTGCGCGCTGCCGAGGAGCCCGCGCTCCTCGCCGCTGAAGGCGACGAACAGCACACGCCGAGGGAGGCGGCCGCCGGCCGCCAACTGGCGGGCAACCTCGATCAACAGCGCCGTGCCGCTGGCATTGTCGTCGGCCCCGTGGTGGATCGCCTCCACGCCGGGAGCGGCCGACTCACTGCCGCCGAAGCCGAGATGGTCGTAGTGGGCACCGACGACGACCGTCTCCGTCGGGGCGATCCCCTCGGCGCCGGTCCCCTCGAGGACCGCCAGGACGTTGCGGGCCTGGGTCTCGCGCCGCTCGACGAGGATCTCGCCGCGGATCCGCCAGCCGTCGAGCAGGCCGCTCTGCGGCGTGAGACTCTCGTCGATCGCCTTTTCGGCCGCTGCCAGCCCCGTGCCGCGGACGGCGGTGAGGATCGTGTCGACGGGCTGCCTTTTGATCTGCAGGATCGGAATCGTCCGTCCGTCGCTGCCGTTGCCGGCGCGGTTGAAGCGCATCAGCGCGTCGTCGGACGCCGAGGCGTCATTGCAAAACACGACCGCCCCGACCTCGTGCTCCGAGGCGTTGGCGATCTTGCGTGTCAGGGCCGCGTATTGCGACGCCTGGTTGCCGTTGAACACGCTGTGCGGGTCGTCCTTCTGCGGCTCCTGGCGGAGGACGATCACCGCCGCGCCCTTGGCGAACCCCGCCGGCACCGCCGCTGGAGCGGCACCGTCGGCAGCCGGGGTGCCCGGCGCGTAGTCGTCGTATTTCTCCGCCGGGGCGCTGATCCCGTAGCCGGCGAACACCAACGGCAGGTCGAACGCCCCCGAGCCGCCGGCCGCCAGCGGGGTGAAATCGGTGTTCAGTGCCAGGGGGATGACGCGCGGCTGGCCGTCGGGGCCGGGAGGACCGACCAGCTCGACGTGGTTGCGCTCGTCGGGCCCGGGCTTGGCATCGAGCGTGATCGGGAACTTCTGGAACGGCTCGTCGGCGACCACCCGCGTCTCGAGGCCGGTTTCCGCCAATTCGCCCGCCACCCAGATCGCCGCCCGGTCGATGCCACCGGTCCCGGGGCCGCGCCCCTCGCGCTGCGGGCTGGCCAGCCATTCGACCATCGTCCGCAGCCGGTCGCGGGACGGACCCTCGACCGGGACGGCGACGGCGGCCGGTGCCGCGACCGGGGCGCTGTCCTCCGCCACCACGACCGTGGTCAGGAGCGCCCCGGCGAGGAGCCAGACTCCGCTACGCACCCCGGGGCCGACGACCTTCGCCACCATCCGCCCGTTCGCGATGCCGTGCATGGCCAGGACTCCGAGTGCCCGAAGATGCCGGCACGGCCGCGGATCTCCCCCGCGGCTGCCGGCAACCGAACCGATTGTAGTCAGGACGGCGGTGCCGCCTCCGCGTCACCTCCCCACGGCCCCCTGCCCCAGTCGACCGGGGAATCACGGACGGGGGAGACACTCGGATATGCTGGAGCGGTGTCCCGGGCCGACCCGGGGAAGCCGGCGCAGGGCCGGATACCCTTCGGCGAGTCCTCCGAGGCGAGGCGGTGGCGTCGCTGTTCGTGATCCAAGGGCCCGATCGCGGAGCTCGGTTCCCATTGCCGGGGGCCGCTCCGACCGGAATCGGCCGGGAGACGGGGAATGCCGTACAGCTCCAGGACGGGGAGGTGTCGCGCCGGCACGCCGAAGTCCGCCCCTCGGGCGCCGGCTACGTCGTCGCCGACCTGAAGAGCTCCAACGGCACGTTCGTCAACGGCCGGCGCGTGGAACGGTCGGAGCTGACCGGCGGCGACCAGATTCAGGTCGGCCGCACGCTGCTGTTGTTCGCGATGGACCGAGACGCGGATTCGGCGCCCGGAATGGTCGACATCGTCGGACCGGCGGGCCCCGACGACGGCTCGCGGATCGTACGGACCCTCCGCGAAGAGGGCCCCTCGGCCGGCGGTGCGCCACCCGGCGACACCGACGACCGCTGGCTCGCCCGGGCGCGCAGCAACCTCCAGGTGATGTACCGGACCGCCCTCGCGGTGAGCCACACGCTCGACATCGACGAGCTGCTGGCGCGGATCCTCAACCTCGTGTTCGAATGGGTCGAGGCCGACCGGGGCTGCATCATGCTCCTCGATCCGGCGACGGGCGCACTGCGTCCCACGGCACGCCGCGACCGCCGGCCGGGAACCACCGGCTCGATGGCCATCAGCCGCACGATCCTCGACTACGTGATCGAGCGGACCGAAGGGGTGCTGACCAGCGACGCCCAGGACGACGAGCGTTTCAGCGGCGGCAACAGCGTGCTCCGGACCGGCGTCCACGAAGCGATCTGCGTGCCGATGCAGGGACGTTACGGGACCGTCGGCGTGCTGTACGTCGACACCACCGTGCCCCTGGCGGAGGTGGCGAAGAGCGGGCCGCGGCGTTTCACCGACGAACACCTCAAGCTGATGGTCGCGATCGGCCATCAGGCGGCGCTCGCCGTCGAGGATACCACCTACTACTCGGCGATGGTCCAGGCCGAGCGCCTCGCCGGCGTCGGGCAGACGATCGCCACCCTCTCGCACCACATCAAGAACATCCTCCAGGGGATCCGCGGCGGGAGTTATCTGGTGGAGACGGGGCTCGAAAACGGTGACGATGCCCTGGTGCGCAAGGGCTGGGAGATCGTCGCCCGCAATCAGGGCAAGATCTCGTCGCTGGTCATGGACATGCTCTCCTACAGCAAGGAGCGCGAGCCCGACGCCGTGCCCGGCGATCTCGTGGCCGTCGTCACCGACGTCGTCGACACGGTCCGTCACCGCGCCACCGACGCGGGAACCGTCCTCGAGTGGCGGCCGCCGGCCGACGTCCCCCGGATGAGCTTCGATCCCGAGGGGATCTCCCGCGCGGTGCTGAACGTCGTCACCAACGCCCTCGACGCGGTCGAGGGGCGGCCCGACGGACGCGTCACGATCACCGTCGCCGTCGACGCCCGTCGGCATGCGCGGATCACGGTCCGCGACAACGGCCCCGGCATCCCCGCCGACCAGCTCGACAGGATCTTCTCGCTGTTCGTCTCCACGAAGGGCTCACGGGGCACCGGTCTGGGATTGACCGTGAGCCGCAAGATCCTCCGCGAGCACGACGGCGATATCGTCGTCTCGAGCCGTGTCGGCGACGGGGCGGAGTTCGTGCTCACCTTCCCGATGCGCCCCGCCGACGACGGCCACGAGCCGGGTGCCGGTCCGCCGGACATCGGCGCCACCGGCCTCCACACGCCGTCGGCCGGTGGCCCGGCCGCCGATCGCCCCGCCCCGCCCCCCCGTCGGTGATCCCGCCATGCCCGCGCCGGAACCGATCTCGGCGGTGATCATCTGCCGGGACGGCGGCAGCGAACTGCGGGCGGCGCTCGAGAGCGTGGCGTTCTGCAGCGAGCGGCTGGTGCTCGATTCCGGATCGACCGACGGCAGCCCCGAACTGGCCCGTGCCGCCGGCGCACGCGTCGAGCACCAGCCGTTCCTCGGCTACGGTCCCCAGAAGCGCCGCGCGGTCGAGCTCGCCCGCCACGACTGGATCCTGTCGCTCGACGCCGACGAACGGCTCGACGACGGGGCGGCAGCCGCGGTCCGCCTTCTC
>JAGWVR010000062.1 GCA_018970785.1 Planctomycetota bacterium | reverse complement strand
CGGCGAGGGCCGGCAGGGCGTCGACCCCCGCGGCGGCGAGGCGGTCGCCGGCGGCGCGGCGCGCCGCGGCATCGGGGCTGGCGAGGTCGGCGGCGGCCGCGCGGAGGACCTGCGGATCACGGCGCCGCGCGCGTCCGGTGTCGCGGATCGCGTCGATGACGCGCGCCGCATCGTCGTCGGCGGAGGCGACCGCCCGCGCCAGCCGCGACAGCGCCGCGTCGTCGACCGCGTCGCCGAGGTCGGCGAGGACGCCGGGGCGGGCGGCGTCGTCGAGGTCGCGGAGCGAGTCGACCAGATCGGCGAAGTACCGCGCCGCCGCCTCGCGGGCATCGACCTCCGCGGCGCGGACGGCAGCATCGAGCCGTTCGGCGGGCGTCGTCCGCGGCCGGGCGTCGAGCGAGTCGACGACCGACTGGGCGAGCGGATCGAGCGGCCGGAACGCCGGCCGCGCCGGCTCGGCTCCCCGCAGGCCTCCGCCGAGCAGCCCACCGGCCGCCACGGCCCACCACACGCTCGCCTGCCGCGACACCTTCACGACGCTGCCCCGTCAACGCCCCCCGGGGGCGGCCTCCAGCCGCCGCCGCCACCGCTCCATCTGGTCGGCCACGCGGGCCGGCGCGGTGGAGCCGAAACTCCGCATCCGTTCAACCGCCCGGGAGGCCCCCAGAGCCCCGCGGAGCTCGGCATTCCAGCCCGCCCACTCCGCCGAGAACTCGCCGTCGGCAAGGTCGGCCAGCGCCACTCCCTTGTCGAGGGCGCGGCGGACGAGACGGCCGACCGTCTCGTGGGCGGTGCGCTGCGGCACGCCCGAGGCGATGATCGCCTCCATCAGGCTGGTGGCGTCGAGGTGGCCGCGGTCGAGCGTGGCGGCGATCCGTCCGGCGTCGAAGCGCGTCGCGGCGACCAGCGGGGCGGCGATTCCGAGCGCGGCTTCGAGGGTGTCGATCGAATCGAAGATCGCCTCCTTGTCCTCCTGGAGGTCGCGGTTGTAGGCCGTGGGGAGCCCCTTGAGGAGGACGAGCAGCGTCTGGAGGTTGCCGATCGCCCGTGCCGACTTGCCGCGGACCAGTTCGAGGACGTCGGGGTTGATCTTCTGCGGCATGATCGAGCTGCCGGTGCAGAACGCCTGTGGCAGCCGCAGGAACCCGTATTCCTCGCCGCTCCACAGGATCCATTCCTCGGCCCATTGCGACAGGTGGACCATCGCCAGCGCGACCACGAACGCCAGCTCGCAGACGAAATCGCGGTCGCTGGCGCCGTCGAGGCTGTTGGCGGTGACCCCCTCGAAGCCGAGCGTCGCGGCGACGTGGTCGC
Organism: Planctomycetota bacterium; assembly: GCA_018970785.1. GTDB lineage: Bacteria > Planctomycetota > Planctomycetia > Pirellulales > UBA1268 > F1-20-MAGs016. The sequence continues at coordinate 19,426 of JAGWVR010000062.1, read as the reverse complement.
GGTCGATCGGCAGGCTCGTGCCGGCGAGCGCCCCGCTGCCCAGCGGCAGGACGTTGGTGCGCCGCCGGCAGTCGGCGAGCCGCTGCCGGTCGCGGTCGAGGCGCTCGCACCAGGCGAGGAGCTGGTGGGCAGCGAGGAGCGGCTGGGCGCGGCGGAGGTGGGTGTAGCCGGGGATGACGAGGTCGCGGTGGGCGTCGGCGAGCGCGAGGAAGGCGCGCTGCACGCCGGCCAGCGCGCCGTCGAGCCGGTCGATCGCCCGCCGGCAGTGGAGCCGGAGGTCGGTCGCCACCTGGTCGTTGCGGCTGCGGGCGGTGTGGAGCTTGCGGCCGACGTCGCCGAGCCGCGCGGTGAGCGCGCTTTCGACGTGGAGGTGGATGTCCTCCTTGGCGATCGAGTAGGCGAACGTGCCGGCGTGGATCTCGGCGCGGATCTCCTCGAGGCCGCGCTCGATCGCCGCGGCCTCGGCGGCGCTGACGATCCCGGTGGCGGCGAGCATCCGGGCGTGGGCGATCGAGCCGTCGATGTCGTCGTCGGCGAGACGGCGGTCGTAGGAGATGCTCTCCGAGAAGGCCTCGACGCGCCCGTCGGTCGCCTCGCTGAACACCCCCCCCCACGCCTTCGGGGCGGGCGGTTCGGGCCGGTGCTGCGGGGGGACGGGATCGGTCATGGCGGATCTCTCGGAAAGATGGGAACGCGGCGCGGCCCGCTCGCTGGCCCGCTGCGGCGGCCGTATGCTACCAACCACCCCACGGCGGCCCCTTGCGGGCACGGACGCCACCCCGTCGATGCGCACCCTCCTCATCCTCTCCCAGACCTACCCCCCCGATCCCGCGGCCGTCGGCCAGCACATCGCCGACGTCGCGGAGCAGATGGCGGCCCGCGGCTGGCGCGTGGTCGTGTACACGTCGCGCCGGGGGTACGACGACCCGAGCCAGCGCTTCGCCTGGCGCGAACGGCTCCGCGGCGTCGACGTACGGCGGCTGCCGTTCTCGAGCTTCGGCAAGGGGGCGATCGCCGTCCGGCTCGCGGCCCAGGCGCTGTTCATGATCCAGGCGTTGCCGCTGGCGCTGTTCACCCACGGGGTGACCCGGATCCTCGTCAGCACCAGCCCGCCGTTCGCCGGCTTCGGCGGCGCGATCCTGGCGGCGTTGCGGCGCGTCCCGTTGATCTGGTGGGTCATGGACATCAATCCCGACCAGATGGTGACGTCGGGGCGGATCACGGAGACGTCGCTGGTCGCCCGGGTCTTCGACTGGATGAACCGGGTCACGCTCCGCCGGGCGCGCGACGTGATCGTGCTCGACCGCTTCATGTGTCAACGCATGATGCGGAAGCTGAACGTGCCTGCGAAGACCGCGATCGTGCCGCCGTGGTCGCACGACGTCGTGCGCGACAACGTCCCCCATGAAGACAATCCATTTCGAGCCGCCCACGGTTTCGGTGACCGGTTGGTGGTCATGTACTCCGGCAATCATGGCTACTCGACTCCACTCGACACGCTGCTGGAGGCGGCGAAGGCACTCGAAGGGGAGCGTGAGCTCCTGTTCGTGTTCATCGGTGGGGGAGTGATCAAGCGACGGATCGACGAGATGGTGGCGCGCGACGCACCGCCGAACATCGTCACCCTCCCGTACCAGCCGCTGGCGGATATCCGCTACTCGTTGTCGAGCGCCGACATCCACGTCGTCTCGCTGGCCAACGAGGGAACAGGGGTCGTGCATCCCTGCAAGATCTACGGCGCGTTGGCGATCGGACGGCCGATACTGGCGCTGGCACCGCGGGATTCCTACCTCGCGGACATCCTCGATGAACATCGGGTAGGATGGCGAGTCGAACACGGCGACGTTGCCGGGTTGACTGCCATCCTTCGGGATCTGCTCCGCATGCCACGCGCGGACCTGCGGGCGCTGGGTGACGGTGCGCGGGCGGCGGCACGGACCGTCTTCGTGCGGGAGCGACTTCTCGCCCGCGTCTGCGACATCATCGAAAGGGACGGCGGGGCGTGGTCGGAGGAGGACAGGACGTGACCGTCTCTGCCGCCGCCGTCGTGGGTGGCCTGCCGGCCCACGAGGCTCTCGACCGGTTCCCGGACGAGTTGCGCACCGCGCTGCTGATCCGGCGCACGGAGCAGCGGCTCCTCGGCCTGTACGCCGAGGGGAAGTTGTTCGGCACGGTCCACACGTGCATCGGTCAGGAGTTCAGCGCCGTCGCCGCCGGGCGTGCGCTCGGGCCACGCGACACCGTGTTCTCCAACCACCGGGGCCACGGGCATTTTCTCGCCACCGGGGGCACGGTCGCCGAATTGATCGCCGAGGTGATGGGCAAGGAGACCGGCATCTGCCGCGGGCGGGGCGGCTCGCAGCACCTCCACAAGGGACGCTACTACTCCAACGGAATCCAGGGTGGGATCGTCCCGGTGTCGGCCGGACTCGCCTTCGGCCACCGGCTCTCCGGTGACGGCGCGATCGCGGCGGTGTTCATCGGCGACGGAACGCTCGGCGAGGGCGCCGTCTACGAGTCGCTCAACATCGCTTCGAAGTGGGACCTTCCCCTGCTGGTGATCTGCGAAAACAACCTCTACGCGCAATCGACCGCACAGACCGAGACGCTCGCCGGCGACATCTGCGCCCGTGCCGAAGCGTTCGGTGTCGACACCCGCCACGGCGACACTGCCGACTGGCCCGCCCTCCTGTTCGGGATGGCCGAGGCGGTCGCGAGCGTGCGGCGCGGCTCTCGACCGCTGTTCTACCGCGTCGACACGTTCCGGCTCATGGCCCATTCCAAGGGAGACGACAACCGCCCGCCGGACTATGTCCAAGCCCACTGGGAGCGCGATCCACTCGCGATCCTCGAACGGGCTTTGGCTGGCGATCCACGCTGGGTCGCGCTCGAGCGGAACGTCGATGAAGAGATCCGGGCCGCCGTCGAGGCCGCCGATGCCGCGCCGTTCGGTCCGCCCCCTGTGACGCCGGCGCAGCGTGGCCGCGCGGCGCCGGCGTGGCGGCCGCTGGAGTTCGGGGAGGAGCGGACCGTGAAGTCGATCCAGCGCGGCCTCGGCGCGGCGCTGGCCGCCGACGAGCGTGTCGTTGTCATCGGCGAGGACGTCGAGAGTCCCTATGGCGGTGCGTTCAAATGCACCCAGGACCTCTCGGCCCGCCATCCGGGGCGCGTCCGCAACACGCCGATCAGTGAGTTGGCGATCGTGGGGATCGGCAACGGCCTCGCGTTGGCCGGCTACCGGGCGGTCGTCGAGATCATGTTCGGCGACTTCGTGACGCTGGCGCTCGATCAGTGGGTCAATCACGCGGCCAAGTTCGCCTTCATGTTCGCCGACAAGGTGACCGTGCCGCTCCTGGTGCGGACGCCGATGGGTGGCAAGCGGGGCTACGGCGCCACCCACAGCCAATCGCTCGAGCGGCATGTCGTCGGCGTGCCGGGGACGCGCGTGCTTTGCCTCCACCACCGCTATCCCGCTGCCGATCTGCTCGCGGCGCATTTCGCCGACCCGGACACGCCGACGTTTCTCGTCGAGAACAAGATCCTCTACGGGCGATCCTGCTCGGCGGCGGTGCCGGCGGGTTTCACCCTGTCGGCCACCGCGGAGCCGTTTCCGACCGTGCGGCTCGCGCCCACCGAGGCGGCGGCAGTGACGATCGTCGCGCTGGGGGGAGTCGGCGCCGATGCCGAGGAAGCGGCGCAGCGGCTGTTCGTCGAGGAGGAGCTCACGGCCGAGCTCCTCCTGCCGACCCGTCTCTACCCGTTCGACGTCGAGCCGGTCCTCGAGAGCGTCCGGGCGACGGGGCGGTTGCTGGTCGTCGAGGAGGGGCAGGGGTTCGCTTCGGTCGGGGCCGAGATCGTCGCCACGGTGGCGGAGCGCCTCGGCCCGGCGTTGCACGCCGCGGCCCGGGTGGCGGCGGCCGAGTGCCCGATCCCTGCGGCCCGACCGCTCGAGCAGGCGTGCCTGCCGGGTGTTGGCGAGATCCTCGCCGCCGCGTCGCGGCTGGTCGCGACCTGACCTCGAGGGAGGGGCGATGAGCAGCACCGAGATCCGGGTCCCGCGCGAGACGGTCAACGACGACACCGTCAAGGTCGTGCGCTGGCTGGCTGCCGACGGCGACGTCGTCCGGACGGGGATGACGGTCGTCGAGCTGGAAACCTCGAAGTCGGTGATCGACGTCGAGTCCCCGGCCGCGGGGCGGCTCTCGATCCGCCGCGCCGCCGGGGAGCAGGTGCCGATCGGTGACCTCCTTGGGTTCGTCGGCGAGACGGCTGCCGCGCCCACCCCGGCCGCATCCCCCGCGGCCTCGTCCGCGGGCAGCGTTGCGGTCGCTCCGCCGGCGGCCGGGCCGACGATGTCCGCCAAGGCCAGACAACTGATCGCCGCCCACGGGATCGACGAGTCGGCCTTCGCCCACCTCACGCTGGTGCGCGAGGCGGACGTGCGTGCCCACCTCGCCGCGGCGGCCCCCGTCGCAGGGCCGGCGACTTCGGCTCCGCCGGTGGCCGCCCCCGCCCCCGCGGGCGACGTGGCCGAGCCCTGGCGACCGCGCGGGTTGCTCGGCGATGCCGCCCGGGCGTCTGCCGATCGCGGCACCTCGGTCGTCCGGTTGGTGTTCAACTACCTGTGGCGGAACTGGCTGCTCGGCAATTTGGTCCGGGTCGCACCGCGTGGCGTCATCAACGTCCTCCACCGCTGGCGCGGCGTGAAGATGGGGCGCGACTGCTTCATCGATCCGGCCGCGATCTTGGAGACCGCCTACCCCGAGAACATCACCCTCGGCGATGATGTCCGCGTCACTGCCGGCGCGATCGTGATGACGCACATCAAGGCACCACACTACCTCCGTGACCGTGGATTCGTGCCCGCGGTTCTCGCCCCGGTGGTGCTCGAAGACCACTCGTTCGTCGGCGTCAACGCCGTGATTCTGCCGGGCGTCACCGTCGGTCGGGCGGCGGTCGTTGCCAGCGGTGCGGTCGTCACGGCCGACGTGCCGCCGGCGACGATGGTGGCCGGCAACCCGGCGAAGGTGGTGAAGCGGTTCGAGGAACGGAGCACCGAGACGTGATCCCCGACGCCGAAACCGCGCCACTCAACGCCTTCTGTGTCGATCTCGAGGAGTGGTTCCACGCCTTCGGGATCTCGGGAAAGTATACCGACCCGGTCACCTGGGATGACGCGCCGCAATGTGTCGTTGGCGACACCGAGGACCTGATGCGCCTCCTCGACGATGCCGGCGTGCGCGGCACGTTCCTCACGGTCGGCTGGGTGGCGCGCAAGTATCCCGACCTCATCCGCCGGCTGGCCCGCGAGGGGCACGAGGTCGGCTGCCACAGCTACTGGCACCGGCTGGTGTTCGAGCTGTCGCCGGAGGAATTCGACCGCGACATCGGCGAGTGCGTCGGACTGCTGCGCGAGATCACGTCGCAGCCGGTCGACACCTTCCGGGCCCCCGGCTTTTCGGTGACCGCCGACGCTCTGTGGAGCTATCCGATCATGCGGCGCCACGGGATCACGACCGACATCTCGATCGTGCCTGCGAAGCGCGACCATGGCGGCATCGCCGGTTTCCCCCGCGACCCGTTCACGATGGAGACTGACGAGGGGAGCATCGTGTGCTTCCCGGTGTCGGTCATGCACCTGGCCGGTCGCACGATCCCGTTTTCAGGCGGGGGCTACCTCCGGCTTTTTCCGCTGTCGCTCATCAAAGCCGGCTTCGCCCAGAACCATCGGGTTGGCCGGCCGGGTATGTCGTACATCCACCCGCGTGAGGTGAATCCGGACCAGCCGCGCCTGCCCCGGCCGGCGATCTGGAGGCCGATGGCACTGCTCAAGTATCTCAAGTACTACGTCAACTTGAAGTCGACACGACCCAAGCTCGCGGCGTTGCTGCGTGAGTACCGCTTCGGGACGGTGGCCGAGGTTCTGCGGCGCCACCCACCGACGAGCACCGTCAGGCTCGCGCTGCGGCCGGCCACCGGGACCCGGGCCGGATTCGAGTTGCTCCCCTCGGCGTCGTAGGCGCGGGGGGTGCGCGCTGTCCCGCGCGTCGTCCGGCTTGCCGAGACGGATGATCGCGGTCGATGCCGCCCCCGACTGTCCATCCCAACGGCGCCCGCTCCATGACGACCCCCGACGACTTCCTCGCGCCCGGTGGCCGGCTGTCGGCACGCCTGCCGGCGTGGGAGGCGCGGCCGCAGCAGCTCGAGATGGCGCGGCTGGTCGCCGAGGCGATCGCCGGACGGCGGCACGCGCTGGTCGAGGCCGGTACCGGCGTCGGCAAGAGTCTCGCCTACCTCGTGCCGGCGCTGTTGGCGGCGACCGGCGACCAGGAGCCGCTGCCAGCCGGCGCCGCCGACGATCCCGACGCCCCGGAGCCGCCGCGCTCCCGGCCGCGGCGCGTGGTGATCTCGACGCACACCATCGCGCTGCAGGAGCAGCTCATCGGCAAGGACATCCCGCTGGTGGCGGCGGTCCTGCCGCGCGAGTTCTCCGCGGTGCTCGTCAAGGGGCGGGGCAACTACCTCTCGCGCCGCCGCCTCGACCTCGCGGTCGACCGTTCCGCCAACCTGTTCGGCGAGGAGGAGGAGATCGCCCACCTCGAGGCGCTGGCGGCCTGGGCCCGCGACACGGCCGACGGGTCGCTGGCCGACCTCGACCATGTTCCCGCGGCCGCCGTCTGGGACGAGGTCCGCAGCGACTCGGGGAACTGCATGGGGCGGACCTGCCCGGAGCACGGGCAGTGCTTCTACTACGCCGCCCGGCGGCGGATGGCGCGGGCCCAATTACTCGTCGTCAACCACGCCCTGTACTTCAGCGACCTCGCCCTCCGCCGCGGCGGCGCCAGCCTGCTCCCCGACCACGACATCGTCGTCTTTGACGAGGCCCACATGGTCGAGGCGGTGGCCGGCGACCATCTCGGCGTCGGGGTCTCGAGCACCGGTGTCGAGCGGCTCCTCTCCCGGCTCCTCGCCGAACGCGGCCACCGCGGTCTGCTGCGCCACTACGGGATGCACGATCTCGAGCCCGACGTGTTCCGCTGCCGGCGCGCGGCCGAGGGGTTCTTCGCCGCCGTCCACGCCGCGGTCGCCGACCGGGGCGAGGGGCCGTGGCGTGTCAGCGCACCGCCGGCCGTGCCCGACACGCTCGGCGACGCGCTCGAGTCGCTGTCGCGGGGCCTGCGCACGGCCGCCGAGGATCTCGCCGCCGAGGCCGAACGCCACGATCTCCTCTCCGTGGCCGACCGGCTCGCCGCCCAGGCCGGCGCGGTGGCGGCCTGGCTCGGGCAGGAGGAGTCGGGGAGCGTCCACTGGGTCGAGGTGGCACGCGGGCGCCGCGGCCGGGCACGGATCACGCTCTCGAGCGCTCCGGTGGACGTCGGCGCGACACTGCGCCGCGAACTGTTCGAGCGCGTCCCGACGGTGATCCTCGCCAGCGCCACGCTGGCCGTCGAGCCGCCGCGGGCAGGGGGGGCGGCGCCGGCGGCCGATCCGTTCGCCTTCGCGCGGGCCCGGCTGGGGATCGACACGGCGCTGTCGGCGCGCCTCGGCAGCCCGTTTGACTACGCCGCGCACGCCGAGCTGGTGCTCGTCGAGGGGATGCCCGACCCGGCGGAGCGCGAGGCCTTCGACCGGGCGAGCATCCCGGTCATCCGCCGGTTCATCGAGCGCTCCGGCGGCCGTGCCCTGGTGCTGTTCACGAGCCTCCGGTCGCTCGGGCGCGCCGCGGCGGACCTCGCCGGGTTCTGCGCGCGGAGCAATCTCCGCCTCGTCAGCCAGGCCGACGGCCTGTCGCGCTCGAAAATGCTCGCCGACTTCCGTGCCGGTCCCGGCAGCGTGCTCTTGGGCACCGACGGCTTCTGGCAGGGGATCGACCTGCCGGGGGAGCAGCTGGTGACGGTGATCATCACCAAGCTCCCGTTCGCCGTCCCCGACCGGCCGCTGGTGGCCGCGCGGATCGACGCGATCCGGGCCGCCGGCGGCAATCCATTCATGGACTACCAGGTGCCGGAGGCGGTGCTGAAACTCAAGCAGGGGTTCGGCCGGCTGATCCGCACCGCCACCGACACCGGCCGGGTGGTGATCCTCGATCCGCGCGTCCGCACCAAGCCCTACGGCAAGGTGTTTCTCGACAGCCTCCCCCCGGCGCGGCTGGTGGTCGAGCAGGCCTGACGGTGGTCCTGGGGAAGCGGCGGATCACGGGCAGTTCGTGCGTTTCCGCGACACTGGCAATCGGCAGGCGTTGAACACTGGCGGGAAACAGTGTGGACTCCAGCCGCGGCGCGCGCCTTCGTCCGCGAGACCTGTGCCAAGTCGGCGCTGATCCTCGCAGGCGGGCCGCCGGTCGGTACAGGTCGTTCGGAGGATCAGCCATGACCATGCAGCGCGTGACGGTTTGGTACGCCTCCCTGTTCGCCGTCGTCGTCAGCGTGGTCCTGGCGGGCCGTGCCGCCGCGCAGCAGGGGGTCGGCGACCGGTTCGACCGGCTCGACCGCGACGGCAACGGCCGGGTGACTCCCGACGAACTTCCCGCCCGGGCGTTTTTCTCGCGGCTCGACCTCGACGGCGACGGCGCGATCACCAAGCGTGAGGCGGTCGAGGCGGTGCGGGCTGGGGCACTGCGCGACGTGCGCGATGGCGCGGCGACTCCGCCCGCGGCCCCGGCGACGCCCGCCCCGGCCGAGCCGGCGCTGCGCGAGGGGCCGAAGCCGGTGCGGCCGGGTGACCACGGGATCGGCCGCCGCGTCGCCGACGTCCCGTTCACCGATCTCGAGGGCACCGTCCACGAGCTGGGGCGGTTCGCGGCCGGCCGGGTCGTGGTGTTCGCGATGACGAGCACCAGTTGCCCGCTGAGCAGGAAATACCTGCCGACGCTCGCCGACCTCGTGGCGGCGTCGGGGGAGGGGATCGCCTGGATCCTCGTCGATCCCGTCGCGACCGACGACCAGGCGATGCAGTGCGAGGCGGCCGCGCGGTTTTCCGGCCGCGCGGTCTGGGTGCACGACCGGGAGGGGCGCCTCGCCGCCGCGGTCGGTGCGCTCTCCACGACCGACGTCGTCGTGCTCGCGCCCGACCGGACCGTGGCCTACCACGGCGCGATCGACGACCAATACGGTTTCGGCTACGCGCTCGACGCGCCGCGGCGGCGCTACCTCGCCGACGCGCTGAGCGCGCTCGGCCGGGGAAACGAACCACCGGTCGCCGCGACCGAGGCGCCCGGGTGCGTGCTCGACCGGCCGGCCGACGCCGGCCCGACCGCGGCGGTGACCTACCATGGGCGGATTTCGCGGATCGTCGCTCGGCACTGCGCCGAGTGCCACCGCGACGGCGGTGCTGGCCCGTTTCCCCTTGATTCCTACGCCGACCTCGTCGCCCACGCTGCGATGGTGCGCGACGTCATCGAGCGCGGCACGATGCCCCCGTGGTTCGCCGCGGCACCGGCGCCTGACCCGGAGACGGGCCGCGTCCACACGCCGTGGGCCAACGACCGCTCGGTCGCGGAGGGGGACAAGCGCGATCTCCTCGCCTGGCTGGCCGGTGGCCGGCCCGAAGGGGATCCTGCCGATGGACCCGCTCCGCGCGTCTATCCGGACGGGTGGCACATCGGCACTCCCGACGCCGTCTTCGAGTTTGCCGAGCCGGTGGCGGTGAAGGCGACAGGCGTGATGCCCTACCAGACGGTGTTCGTCGACACGCACCTCCCGGAGGATCGCTGGGTGCAGGCGATCGAGGTCCGGCCCGGCGATCCTGGAGTCGTGCACCATGCCCTGATCCATCTCGCCGGCGAGACCGACTCATTGGCCGACGTCGCCGCCGCGGCGGAGGAGCGCGGGGGCTTCTGGGGCGAATACGTCCCCGGGCAGAGCACGCTCGTTTTTCCCGACGGCTTCGCGAAGAAGCTCCCCAAGGGGGCACGGCTGCGGTTCCAGATGCATTACACGCCCAACGGTACCGCCACGACCGACCGGACGCGCGTCGGCGTGATCTACGCGAAGGAGCCCCCGAAGCACGAGGTCCGCGTGGCAGGGATCGTCAATCCGCGGATCTCGATCCCGCCGCACGCCGCCGACCACCGTGAAGAGGCGTCGCTCACCGTGCCGTTCGACGCCACGATCATCGGCTTCCTCCCCCATCTCCACGTCCGCGGCAAGGCCTGCCGCTACGAACTGGTCCGCCGCGACGGCGGCCGTTCGACGCTCCTCGACATCCCCCGCTACGACTTCAATTGGCAACTCCTCTACCGGCTCCACGAACCGCTCGAGCTCCGGGCGGGGGACCGGTTGGTATTCACCGCCTGGTTCGACAACAGCGCCGCCAACCCCGCCAATCCCGACCCGACGAAGACCGTGCGCTGGGGGCCGCAGACGTTCGACGAGATGCACCTCGGTTACGTCGAGTATTTCGTTCCGGGGCTCGGGCCGGGGGAGTCGCCGCCGGGGTTGCGCCGCGGCCGCGGTCTGCTCCGCGGCCGGGCGACGCCCTGACGGCCGGTGCATCGCACGGGGCGTCATCGGTCGTGCTGGTCGGGTGGAAGGGTATGATGAGGGTCGATCGGGATGGTCACATGGGACATTGGGTCAGGGTCGATGACGGCTCTCGAACAAGCGCTGGATCTGATCGGCCGCCTGACCCGGGGGGAGAAGGCACGGCTTGTCCGGGATATCGTCGCCCAGATCGACGAGACATTTCCCGGTGTCGATTCCCGCCCGGATGTCTGCGGGGGGGAGCCGTGCATCGTGCGAACCCGGATCCCGGTGTGGCTGCTGGTGCAGACACACCGGCTCGGCACGAGCGAGGCCGATCTGCTTCGGTCATACCCGACACTACGGGCGCAGGATCTCGTCGCGGCATGGGCTTACTGGCGCGCCCACCCTGCGGAAATCGAACGGCAGATCCACGACAACGAGGCCGCGTGACGGATCGGGAGGCCGATGGCCCGTCTCTACACAAACGAAAACTTTCCCGAGCCGGCAGCCCGGCACCTCCGCAGGCTCGGTCATGACGTGGTGACCATCCAGGAGAGCGGTCTGGCGGGCCAGGCGTTGACCGATGACGCGGTGCTCGCATTCGCGACCGGCGAGCAGCGTGTGCTAGTCACCCTGAACCGGCGCCATTTCGTCCGCCTTCACGATGAGAGGCCGGGCCATGCGGGCATCGTCGTGTGCAGTGCCGATCACGATCTCGAAAGGCTGGCAACGCGGATCGACGAGGCGGTTCGGAAGCCGCCGAGTCTCGATGGACTGCTGCTGCGGGTGAATCGGCCTGCGCAGTGAACGGCGGCCGCTCCCTGCCAATCAGCGGCTGATCCCACGGGTTTTCCCGGCGGTCCGCCCTGCTGTTCAGGAGGCGGCCTCGGTTGGCCAGCCCGGCACCTACCTCCTACTCCGCGAGGAGTTCCAGTTCAGCCCAGGTCGTGGGGTCGGAGTCCCACGGGTACTCCGGCGGGGCGAACAGCGGCACGCGGCCGAGACGGCGGTCGACGAGCGCCGCGAAGAACCCCAGCCGGGGGATCTCCGCCGGATCCCACCCCGGCAGCGCCGCGGCGCCGACGAAGGCGTCGATCCGCCAGCCGTCGGCGGACAGTTTCGCGCCGATCGACACGCTCCCCTCGGCGAGCTCGGCGAGCGGCTCGCTCGTCCGCGGGATCGCGCAGGCGACGGCGATCGGCTTGTCGGCCGAGCGGCCGCCGCCGGTGGGCAACAGCGCCAGCCGCCGGCAGTAGCGCCCCGCCCGGTGGCTCTCGCCGGTGGGGCGGGTCGCGATCCAGAGGTGGAGGCCGTCGCTGTCCTCGGCACGGGTCGGCTGGCACCAGCGCGACGCCCCGACCCCGCGGGCCACGCCGCGGACGGCCAGCCCGCGCTCGTTCCAGGCCGTCCACAGGTCGACGACGTCGGGGACCTCGGCGACGGCCGCCAGCGACGGCACCCGGCAGGCGTCGTCGAGCGTCGCCGAGGCGGGCGGCCAGAGCGGATCGCGCTTCCGGCAGGGAAAGCGGAACGTGAACAGCGCGGCCGGATTGACCAGGGGAGTCACGGTGCGGTCCGCGGGGGACGGGGCGCGCGTCCGGGGCGGCCGGAGCATCGCCCCCCTCCATACTATACTGCCCGCGCGTGCCGACCCCGGGGGACGGTCGTGCCCCGGTGGCCGACGTCGGCCCACGATCCGGCCCCTGCGGAGATGCCGATGCGACACTCGGTCTTGTCGAACGGGGCCGCCGCCATGGCCGCCCTCGCGCTGCTCGCCTCCTCCGCGCGCGGCGCGGCGCCGGCGTGGCAGAGCCCGGTGATCACCCCCGCCACGCCCGGCCGGTCGGTGCCGTTCGACGTGCCCCTCGGCGGCGCGCCCCGCGTCTGGCTGGTCGTCGACGACGGCGGCGACGGCTTCGGCTGCGACTGGGCCGACTGGATCGCCCCGGTTTTCACCGGGCCGGGGGGCGAGCGGGCGCTGGCCGATCTCGCCTGGAAGCGCGCCGCCGCCGACTGGGGGCAGGTCCGCATCGACCGCAACGCGGCCGGCGGCGAACTGAAGGTCGATGGCAAGCGTGTCGCGCGCGGGATCGGCACCCACGCGCACTCGGTGATCGAGTTCGACGTCCCGGCGGGGATGGAGCGGCTCGTGGGGCGCGCCGGTCTCGACGACGGCGGCGCCGATCAGGGGGCGGGGTCGATCCGGTTTGCGGTCTTCACGCAGCCGCCGCCGGTCGCCCGGCGGCCGGGGGGCCCGGTCGAGCCGGCCGACGGCCCCGGCACGCTCGTGCTGCCGGAGGGGCTGGCGGCGACGCTGTTCGCCGGCGAGCCGCTCCTCTCGAGCCCCGCCGACATCGACGTCGACGCGTCGGGGCGCGTCTGGGTGTGCGAGGTCACCAATTACCGCGGGCGGAAGGACACGCGGCCGGAGGGGGACCGGATCCTCGTCCTCGAGGATCGCGACGGCGACGGCATCGCCGAGACGCGGACCGTGTTCCACCAGGGGCGCGACGTCGACAGCGCGCTGGGGATCTGCGTGATCGGCGACGGGCCGGGGCGGCGCGCGATCGTCTCCTGTGCGCCGGAGGTGTTCATCCTCCACGACGACGACGGCGACCTCGTCGCCGACCGCAAGGAGGTGCTGTTCACGAAGACCGGCCAGCCGCAGCACGACCATTCGGTGCACGCCTTCGTCGTCGGTCCCGACGGGCGCTGGTACTTCAACTTCGGCAACACCGGCCACGCCGTCCACGACCGCGACGGCCATCCGGTGGTCGACCGCGAGGGGCGCACGGTCGACGACTCGGGGAAACCGTTCCGCCAGGGGATGGTGTTCCGCTGCCGCCCCGACGGCAGCGAGTTCGAGGTCCTCGGCCACAATTTCCGCAACAACTACGAGGTCGCCGTCGATTCCTTCGGCACGCTCTGGCAGAGCGACAACGACGACGACGGCAACCGCGGCGTGCGCGTCAACTGGGTGATGGAGCGCGGCAACTTCGGCTACGTCGACGAGCTCACCGGCGCCGGCTGGCAGCAGCCCCGCGCCAACCTCGAAGACTCGGTCGAGCGGCGCCACTGGCACCAAAACGACCCCGGCGTCGTTCCCAACCTGCTCCATACCGGCGCCGGGTCGCCGACCGGGATCTGTGTCTACGAGGGCACGCTGCTGCCGGAGCGCTACCACGGCGCGCTGATCCACTGCGACGCCGGGCCCAACGTCGTCCGGTCCTACCACGTGCGCCCGGCGGGCGCCGGCTACGAGGCCACCAGCGCGACGCTCGTCGACGGCGCCGCCGACCGCTGGTTCCGCCCCTCCGACGTCTGCGTCGCCCCCGACGGATCGCTGATCGTGGCCGACTGGTACGACCCCGGCGTCGGCGGCCACGGCATGGGGGACGTCGAGAAGGGGCGGATCTACCGGATCGCGCCAGCGGGGGCGAAGTGGAGCGTGCCCAAGGCCGATCTCACCACGGTCGGCGGCGCCGTGGCGGCGCTGGCCAGCCCCAATCTCTCCACCCGGGCGACGGCCCTCGAGCGCCTCGCGCGCGATCCGGCGGCGGCGGGCCCGGCGCTCGTTGCCGCGCTCGAGAAGGCGACCGACCTGCGCCATGCGGCGCGCCTCGCCTGGGCGCTGGGCACGCTGCCGGGGCGCGACCCGGCGTGGGTCGTGGCGTTCCTCGCCGGTGCCGGGGCACCGGAGCTGCGCGTGGTGGCGCTGCGCCTCTCGCGGGCCACGCGCGGCGACACGCTCGCGCTTGCCGACGTGCTCGCCGGCGACGCATCGCCGGCGGTGCGCCGCGAGGTGGCGATCGCGCTGGCCGGCCACGGCGGCGAGCGTCCTGACCGGATCTGGAGTCGCCTCGCCCGCGCCCACGTCGCCGGCGACCGCTACGAAACCGAGGCCCTCGGGATCGGCGCCGACGGCCATTGGGATGGCCGCCTCGCCGCCTGGCAGCCCGACCTCCAGGAGCCGCTGTCGCCGGCGGCCCGCGAGATCGTGTGGCGCAGCCGGGGCACGCGCTCGGCCGAGCTGATCGCCCGGTTGATCGCCGATCCCTCGCTCGGCACCAGCGAGTCGCTGGCGCTGGTGAGGGCGCTCGATTTCCAGCCCGCCGCGGCCGTCCGCGCCGCGATCCCGGGGATCGTCGGCGCTGCCGCTGGCTGGCCGGCCGACAAACGCAGCGTGATCCTCCCGATCGTGGCGCTGCGGCTCGATCCGGCCGATGCGACCGGGCCGCTGGCCGGGGCGATCGCCGCTGCCGCCGACCTCGCCGCCGGCACGGCGCCGGGGGTGGAGATCGTGTCGCGGTTCGGCCTGCGGGACCGGGCCGACTCCCTCGTCACCCTCGCGGCCGCGGCCGGGACCGATGAAAAACTCGCCGCCGCCGCCGCGAGCGCCGCGCTCGAGCTCGGCGCCGGCGATGCCTTCGCTCATCGTGCCCGCGGTGGCGACGAGGCGGCGGCCGCCCGGCTCCTCGCCGCGGTCGGGGCGGGCGGGAGCGGCAAGGGGATCGATCTGCTCGCCGGGCTGCTCGTGAAGGCGGACGTGCCCGACGCGCTGCGCGCCGTCGCCGTGCGCGCGCTGGCGCGGTCGCAGCGCGGCAGCCGCCGGCTCATCGACCTGGCGCGTGAGCAGGTGGTGGCCGGTCCGCTGGCGCAGGGCGCGGCGCTGGCGATCTCCGCCTCCCCCTGGCCGGAGATCCGCAAGGAGGCGGCTGGCGTCCTGCCGCTGCCGCCGGCCCGCGGTGGCGAGCCGCTGCCGCCGGTGGCGGAGCTCGTGAAGCGCCCGGGGGATGCCGCCAAGGGGAAGGCCCTGTTCGCCGGCGCCGGGACCTGCGCCAAATGCCATGTTGTCGCCGGCGAGGGGAAGGCGGTCGGCCCCGATCTGTCCGGCGTCGGTGCGAAACTGTCGCGCGAGGGACTGTGGGAGTCGCTGCTGGCCCCGTCGGCGGCGATCAGCCACTCCTTCGAGACCTGGACGCTCGTCGGCGAGGATGGGAAGAGCGTCACGGGGCTGCTCGTCTCGAAGACGCCGGCCGAGGTCGTCGTCCGCGGTGCCGACGGGATCGACGTGACGATGGCGACCGGCGACGTCGCCGAATTGGTGAAGCAACCTGTGTCGCTGATGCCCGCCGATCTGGCGACGACGCTGTCGGCCGACGAGCTGGTCGATCTCGTCGCCTGGCTCGAGACCCTCAAGGCGCCGCGTTAGCCCCATGCGTGTTCTCGAGATAGCCAGCGAAGCGATCCCGTTCGCCAAGACCGGCGGGCTCGCCGACGTGGCCGGGTCGCTGCCGGCGGCGCTGGCACGACTCGGCTGCGACGTCACGCTCGTCATCCCGGCGCACCGCGAGGCCCTCGCCAAGGGGATCACGATCGAGCCGGCGGGGATCGGGTTCGACGTGCCGATCGGCGAGCGGCGCGAGCCGGCGCGGATCCTCCGGGCGCGCGTCCCCGGCGGGTTCGACGCCCTGCTCGTCGATCATCCGGGGTTCTTCGACCGCCCCGCGCTGTATGGCGACTACCCCGACGACGCCGCGCGGTGGATGTTTTTCGCCCGTGCGGCCGCCGAGCTCTCCGCCCGGCTCGAGGCCCCGTTCGACATCGTCCACAGCCACGACTGGCAGGCGGGCCTCGTGCCGGCGCTGCTCAAGCTCCTGCCGCCCGTCGTGCCGGCGGCGACGCGGACGGTGATGACGATCCACAACATGGCCTACCAGGGGAGCTTCCCCGCCGGCGACATGCCGCTGACCGGGCTCGACTGGCGCTACTTCAACTGGAAGCAGATGGAGTGCCACGACCGGGTGAACCTCCTCAAGACGGGGATCGTGTTCGCCGACCTGGTCACGACGGTGAGCCCGACCTACGCGCGCGAGATCCAGTCGAGCCCGGGAGGCTGCGGCCTCGAGGGGGTGCTCGCGCAGCGCAGCGGCACGGTGGCGGGGATCGTCAACGGCATCGACACCGTCGCCTGGAATCCGGCCACCGATCCCTACCTCCCGCGCCCCTACGGCGCCACCGACGCAGCAGCGGGGAAGCAGGCCGCCAAGGCGATGCTCCATGCCCGGCTCGGGTCGGCACCCCCCGACGGCCGGGCGCTGGTGGCGTTCGTGGGGCGCTTGGCGGGGCAGAAGGGGATCGGCCTGGTGGTCGACCTCCTCCACCGCCTCGCGGGGAGCGGCCGGGCGCGGTTCGTGGTCCTCGGCGCGGGAGACGCGCACTGGGAGGGGGAGTTGAGCCACGCCGCCGCGGTCCATCCCGGCGCCATCGATGTCGTCATCGGGTTCGACGAGGGGCTCGCGCACCTCGTGCAGGCTGCGGCCGACCTGTTTCTCGTGCCGAGCCTCTACGAGCCGTGCGGCCTGACGCAGCTCTACGCCCACCGCTACGGCACGCTGCCGGTGGTCCGCGCCACCGGGGGCCTGGTCGACACCGTCGTCGATGT
Source organism: Planctomycetota bacterium (assembly GCA_018970785.1). Lineage (GTDB taxonomy): Bacteria > Planctomycetota > Planctomycetia > Pirellulales > UBA1268 > F1-20-MAGs016. Next base: position 2,518 of record JAGWVR010000062.1, on the reverse strand, counting down.
CTCCCCCGACACGGTCCGGTCGGGCACGGCCAGCGGATTCGTATTCCAGGCGGTCGACGGCTCGGAGCTCGAGCAGGCGGTCCTCCGCGGGCTCGACGCCCATGCCGACCGTGACCTCTGGGACCGGCTCGTGCAGCAGGTGATGGGGCTCGACTGGTCGTGGGCCTCGAGCGCCCGCGAATACCTGCGCCTCTTCGAGCGCACGCTCGCCGAGCCGTCGCTCGAAGCCTGACCGCGGCAGGCCGGGCAAGCTGCGCATTGCTGGCAACCGTCGTACCTGCCGGGCCGGTGGGTCGCGCGTCTCGCGTGGCCTTTTCAGCGAATCCCGACCGCGCCGGCTGCCGATACCACCGGCCATGAAACGCGCGACATTGCTGATCACGGCGGTGCTGGCGACGACGACGTTGGCGTCGGCCGGTGACTTCTGCGCCACCTGCCGGCCGCCGCGCCCCTGCAAGCCGTCGGCGTGGGGCCTGGAGCCCCCCTGTGGCGACACTGGCTGCGGGCCCCGCTACTGGTGGCCATGCCACGACGAACCCTGTCCGCCCGATCCCTGCGACGCCTGCAACCGCTGGTTCGGCTGCAACGGCGCCCGCCAGGGGCCCGACCTCCTCGCCCCCTGGCAGCTCGCCCCGGGGCGCGGGTTCATGGGGCCGGAGACGCAGGGCTACATCACCCCCGACCCCTGCTCGAGCTGCACCACCGGCCCGCTCGGCGGCTGTCTCGGCGGCTGCCTGGCGAAGCTCGGCTGGCTCTGCCCGGTCAACTGGATCCGTTGACGCCGCGCCGCATGTGCGGCGAGGCAGCGTCTGATCCGCAGCGACGACCGGCGGCGGGGAGCGGAGCCGTGCCCGGTCCGCTCCCCTGCCGCCGTCATGCCGCGGCGGGAGCCATCAGATTTGCCGCTGCCGCTGCCGCCGCCGCTCGACGAGGCCGAGCGCCCCGGTGACGAGGGCCAGCACGCTCGCGAACCCCGCGGGGTCGATCTCGGGGACGGCGGTGAAACTACCCGTCACGTACGTGGCGTTGGACCCCGGGTCATAGACGACCGCAAGCGTGGCCGGTCCACCGGTGAGCGAATTCCCCGCGATCAGCGATTCGAGATCGCTTTTCTTGTTGCCGCCGAGTCGCAGGCCCCAGTTCGCCACGGCGCCGCTGCCGGTGAACGACGAGAGTCGGAGCACACCACCATTGCCAACCGTGAGGAAGTCGAGCGACAGCGGGCTCAGTTCCTCGAGGAGCGATCCGGCCCCGTCGATGCTGAGCTCCGACAGGATGGAGTCGCCGGGCCCGTACGTGATCGAGGCCCCATCGCTCAGCCTTACCCAACCGGTGCTGTAATGACCGCCGTTCTGCGCCAGCGCACCCGATCCGGACAGGAGTATCCTCCCGTTAAAGTCTGTTGAAAGCGTGCCGGACAGCAGATTGATGATCCCTGAAGAATCGGCATTCACCGCCACCCGGGCCGACGTGTTGCCACTGACATTCAGCCTCGAAGGGGAACTCCCCCCACCGACATAGATCTGGCCCCCGAGGTACACTCCCGCGGCGACGTTCATGACGCCACCATTCCTGACGAAACTGTTTTCATCGCGATGGGCCGAGTCGCCGGCGCGAAGGTCGATCGTCGCGTTGTCCACGCGGTAGATGCGAGGGGCGAGCGTCTGGTTGGTCCGTACGACCGACGCCCCATTCGCGAGACGCAGTTCATATATTGACAGATTCTGCAGAAGCGTGAGACGCGCATTGTTGTCGAGGTTAATGCTGTCAGCAAAGTCGCCGGGTGCATACGTCACGGAACACGAATTTACGCCGAGGTTGCTTGTTGAGTAAGTGCCCCCCGCCCTATTCATCGTTGCGTTATTGAAATCGATCAAGTAGCCAAAGTTGAGCTGGCCACTGTTCAGGTTGAGGACGGCGCCGCTGTAGAAATAGGCTCTTCCGGCCGTGAATGGCCACGTGCTATTGGTCACGTCGGCATTCATGTTAAACACCGCGTTGTTACTGACACTCAGCCCGTACGACGTGAAGAGGGAGGCGTTCGCCGTGTACGTCGAGGGAGCGCCCCCGGCGCTCGTGCCGGAGACCGTGAGCGTATTGTAGCTGGCAGGCGCGTTGTTCGATTGCACGGCACCCCCCGTCACGGAGACGTCCTGGGCGCAGGCAACGGTGTCGATTGCTCCACCGACGACCAGCGCGACGACGAAGACGACGATGCGGAGGACGGGCCGGCGCAGCCGATGTTGCACCCACCCGATGCCGTCGCCATCGGGACGTCTGCAGAGCTCCCTCAGGCGCGACGGCGCCGCCGACCGAACGGTTTCGGGCTTGGAAGAGGGGACACCGCACAGATACCTGCCTGACATGGAACGAACCTCCTTGATAGAGACACACGTCATGAAAAACGGGGTAGAACGTGGATGGAGCACTTGGGTGTCGGGATCAATCGCGACCGTGCGGTCGCTGCGTGAAGACGTACCGCCGGCCGCGACGCGCTAGCGCGATCGCTGCGCGCCGC
>JAGWVR010000061.1 GCA_018970785.1 Planctomycetota bacterium | reverse complement strand
CGGCCGACGGCGACCCGGGAAACCCTCGGCGTTTCCCGCGGTCGCCTGAGTGGACAAAGGCCAGGGATGGCTTTGTCCACGGACAGCGATGTCCCTTTGATTGCGGCAGAGCTGCGGCACGTTCGGGTGCCCCGGCAGGCGCGTGTCTTCCTGCCGGGGGATCGCCGTCACTCGAAGCGGCAACGCTGTGGCCAACAAAGAGCTGGAAAGGTCTTCACAATCTGGCTAGAATAGCCTGATCAGTTGAAGACGCCTTGCCGCTCCCGGGAGTTCGTCATGCAGCGCACGAGCATCACCGAGGCGAAGAACAACCTCAGCGCCCTCATCGACCGTGTGCGGCGCGGTGAAACCGTGCTGATCTGCGACCGCAACCGGCCCGTGGCCCGGATGCTCCCCGTCGGGCCCGACGACGCGTCCGGAGCCGACGCGGATTGGCTGGCCGGCCTCGTCCGTGACGGGGTGCTCGAACCGGCCCGTAAGCCGCTCTCGCTGCGGAGCCTGCCCAAGCCGGTGAAACCGGCACGGCCGACGAGCATCGTCGCCGCCCTGCAGGCTGACCGCGAGGAATAGCCGATGCGCTATTGGGACGCATCGGCGATCGTTCCGCTGCTCGTGGAGGAGCCGCGCACGGCCGACGCGCGAGCGGTGCTGACGGCCGACGCCGCGATCGTGACCGGGTGGGGCACACGGATCGAGAGCACGTCGGCCATCGCCAGGCTGGAGCGGGCCGCAGCGCTCACGCCCCGACAAGCGAACCAGGCCATCGAGGTCTTGCGGGCGCTCGCCGGCGGGTGGCATGAGATCCTGGCGACGGACATGGTGCGCGAGACGGCCTGCCGGCTCCTGCGGGTTCACCCCTTGCGGGCGGCCGATGCCCTGCAGCTGGCGGCCGCGACCGTGATGGCGGGAGGCCGACCCGGTCAGGGGTGGTTCGTGGCCTTCGACGACCGGCTCCGGGAGGCGGCGGGCCGCGAAGGTTTTCTCGTCGGGCCATGAGCCAGCGGCATGCCGCGCTGATCCCCGGCGACCACGGGCCTTGAATGGGATCGTTGGACTCTCGCCCGAGGGGGCGTCAGCCCGGAGCGGCGAAGTGATCGACGGGGCCGCAGCCGCCGCCGAGGCCGGGGGCGCCGGCGATCGCCGCGCGGATAAACCGGCAGCCACCCGCCACCGCCGCGGCGACGGGCTCTCCCGCCGCCAGGCGCGCCGTGATCGCGGCGGAGAGGGTGCAACCCGTGCCGTGGGTGTGGCGGGTGTCGATCCGGTCGCCCGTGAGTGTCGTCACGCGCCCCTCCGACCAGAGTAGATCGACCGCCGCGCCGTCGAGGTGGCCACCTTTGACGAGCACGTGGGGGGGGCCGAGGGCTGCGATCGCCCGCGCGGCGCGCTCCATTGCCGCGACGTCGGCGACGGGAAACCCGGCGAGCCGCTCGGCCTCGGCGAGATTCGGGGTGACGAGCGTGGCGCGCGGGAGGAGGTCGCTCACGAGCGTGCGCACCGCGTCGTCGGCGATCAACGCCGCGCCGTGCTTGCTGACCATCACCGGATCGACGACGAGCGGAAACGCCGTCCCGCGGAGGCGCGCCGCGACGGCGGCGATCACCGCGGCGCTGCCGAGGGCGCCGGTCTTGGCGGCGGCCGGGGGGATATCGGCGAGGACGGCGTCGAGCTGGGCGACGACGAGGGCGGGCGCGAGGATCTCGACGGCCGACACGCTCCGCGTGTTCTGCACGGTGACGAGCGTGACCACGCTCGTGCCGTAGGCGCCGTGCCGGTGAAACGTCTTCAGGTCGGCCTGGAGGCCGGCGCCGCCGGAGGGGTCGGAGCCGGCGATCGTGAGGGCGACGGGGGGAGGGGTCACGCCATCAGCTCGGGGATCACCCGCGCCGGCTCGACGCCGGTGAGCTTGAAGTCGAGGCCGAGGTGACGGTGCGTGAAGCGCTCGTGGTCGAAACCGAGCAGGTGCAGCACCGTGGCGTGGAAGTCGCGGATGTGGACCGGGTCCTTGACGATGTTGTAGGAAAAGTCGTCGGTCTCGCCGTAGATCTGCCCGCCACGGGCGCCGCCGCCGGCCATCCACATCGTGAAGCAACGCGGATGGTGGTCGCGGCCGTAGTTCTCCCGCGACAGCCCCCCCTGGGAATAGACCGTCCGGCCGAACTCGCCCCCCCAGATGATCAGCGTGCTGTCGAGCAGGCCACGGCTCTTGAGGTCCTGGACGAGGCCGTGGCAGGCCTGGTCGATGTCCTTGCACTGCATCGGCAGCCGGACGGCGACGTTGGCGTGGGTGTCCCAGTTGTTGAGGTACACCTGCACGAAGCGCGTGCCGCGCTCCACCAGGCGCCGCGCCATCAGGACCGTGTTGGCGAACGTGCCGGGCTTCTTCGCCTCCTCGCCGTAGAGGGCGAAGGTGCTCTCCGGCTCGGTGGCCAGGTTCGCCAGGTCGGGGACGCTGGTCTGCATCCGGAACGCCATCTCGTACTGGGCGATGCGCGTCCGCGTCTCGGGATCGCCGAGCTGCTCGAGCGTCCGCTGGTTGAGGGCGGCGAGGCCGTCGAGCGTCGTCCGCCGCACGGCGGCGGGGACGCCGGCGGGGTTGTTGATGTAGAGGATCGGGTCCCCCGCCGAGCGGAAGCTGACGCCGGAGTATTCGCCGGGGAGGTAGCCGCTCGACCACAGCCGCGCGCCGATCGCCTGCACCTGCTCGGTGTTGGTCGGCTTGGCGACCAGCACCACGAACGTCGGCAGATCCTGGTTGAGCGAGCCCAGACCATAGGCCGTCCAGGCGCCCAGGCACGGCCGGCCGTGGAGCTGGTTGCCGGTCTGCATGTAGGTGATCGCCGGCTCGTGGTTGATCGCCTCGGTGTGCATCGTGCGGATGAAGCACATCTGGTCGACCATGCTCGCCGTGTGGGGGAGGAGCTCCGTGACCCACATCCCGCTCTGGCCGTGGCGGGCGAACGTGAACTTCGACGGCGCGATCGGGAAGCGCTTCTGGCCCGAGGTCATCGTCGTCAGCCGCTGGCCGTTGCGGACGCTCTCGGGGAGGTCCTTGTCGTACCAGTCGTTCATCACCGGCTTGTAGTCGTAGAGATCCATCTGCGGCGGGCCACCCACCATGTGCAGGTAGATGACGTGCTTCGCCTTCGGGGCGAAGTGGGGGCCGATCGCCCCCGGCACCCGTGCCACGCCATCGGCCCCGGCGACGGCCGCCGACTCCCCGCGCGCCGCCTCCTCGCCGGCCAGCGCCGCCAGCGACAGGCCGCCAAGGAGGTGGCTGCCGCGCTCGAAGAACCGGCGGCGCGTGAGGGACAGGCCCAGTTCGGCCAGTGGCCGGGGAAGCGGATTCATCGGGAATCTCCTGCGGCGGTGGCGGCCGGCCGGTTCACTTGCAGAGGACTTCGTCGAGGTTCATCAGCTCGTTGACGAGCATCGTCCAGGCGGCGAGCTTGGCGGTGTCGGGGAGCCGGGGCTTGGTGTCGCCGACCGTGACCAGCGCCCGCGCGTCGTCGCCGTGGGCGCCGTAGAAGGCCTCGAGGTCGGCGAGCGACTTGGTCACGATCGCCAGCTCGTCGGCCGCCAGCGGGCGGGCGAGGAGGCGGCGGGCGACGAAGTCGAGCCGCGCTTCGTCGGTCGCGCCGCCGATCTCGAAGGCCCGGTCGGCCAGGGCCCGCGCCGCCTCGACGAACTGCGGATCGTTGAGCGTGACCAGGGCCTGGAGCGGCGTGTTGGTGCGCTCGCGGCGGATCGTGCAGGTCTCGCGCGACGGGGCGTTGAAGATGTCCATCGAGGCCGGCGGCGCGGTGCGCTTCCAGAACCAGTACATGCTCTTGCGGTACAGAGCGTCGCCGGTGTCGCGCTTGTAGACGTTGGTGTTGCCCCCCATCGAGACCGCCTCCCAGACTCCGTCGGGCTGGTAGGGCTTCACGCTCGGGCCGCCGACCTGGCGCACGAGCAGGCCGCTGGCGGCGAGCGCCGCGTCGCGGACCATCTCGGCGTCCATCCGGAACCGGGGCCCGCGCGACAGCAGCCGGTTGGCGTTGTCCTTGGCGAGCTTGTCGGGGGTCGTCGCCGCCGACTGCCGGTAGGCGGCGCTGGTGAGCATCAGCTTGAAGAGTTGCTTGACGTTCCAGCCGCCGTCGCGGAATTCGAGCGCGAGCCAATCGAGCAGCTCGGGGTGGCTCGGCAGCTCCCCCGACACGCCGAGGTCGGCGCTGGTCCGCACCAGGCCGGTGCCGAACACCTCCTGCCAGAAGCGGTTGACGGTGGTCCGTGCGGTGAGCGGATGCTCCGGCAGGAACAGCCACTTCGCCAGCCCGAGCCGGTTTCGCGGCGCCCCCTCGGGGAGCGGCGGGAGGATGTCGGGGGTGTCGGGCTGGACCTCGTCGGTGCGCTTGTCGTATTCGCCGCGGGCGAGGATCCAGGCCTTGGCCGGCTCCGGCTTTTCGTTCATCACGTGGGCGACGGTGCCGCGGCGGCGGAGCTCGGCGTGCTCGGCCTCGAGGGCGGCGAGACGGGCCGTGGCCGCCTTGAAGGGCTCGTCGGCGCTGGCGAGCCACCAGTCGTAGAGCGCCGCAGCGGCGGCGGGACGGGCCGCGGGGTCGAGGCGGACGACGTCGGCCAGCGCTTGCCCCCGGGCGATGCCCTCGATCTCACCGGCGGCGAGGGCCCGGCCCCAGACGGCCAGACCCGCCAGCCCGACGGCGTGCGCCGGCGAGCCGGGGGACCGGCTCCCGATCGTGAACGGCACGGAGGTGCGGATCGTGTTTTTCTTGAAGGCGTTGGTCTCGACGTTCAGCCCCTGCGGCTTGCCGTTGTAGAAGACCTTGATCCCCTCGGTCCGGCCCGAGCCGTCGTAGGTGATCGCGACCTGCGTCCAGGTGTCGGCGGGGAGCTGGTCCTTCGCAGAGACCTTCATCGCGTCGTCGGGCCAGGAGTGGACCATGTGCATGCCGAGGCGCCGGCTCTGGATCCAGGCGTCCCAGCCACGGTAGGCCTGGCCGTCGTCCATCCGCGCGACGATGGCGTAGGCGGTGTCGTTGGCGGGCGGGCGGACCCAGAAGGTGAGGCTGAAGGCCTGGTCGTGCTCGAAGTCGCCGACGGTTGCCACCTCGGCGGCCTTGCCGGCCAGGAGCAGCCCCGAGCCCCCGGCGGGACCCGGCTGCCAGGCGGTGCCGGCGGACAGCGGGAGATCGGTGTCCTTACCGGCGACGCGCACCTTCGTGACCTGGCCCTGCCCCTCGGCGCAGGGCAACTCGGCCAGCGGCGTGTCCTGCGGGAGCAGCTTCTGCACCGTCTCGGCGTTGGCCGCCGCGATCCAGGCGTCGAACTCCGGCCGGGCCGCCCCCTTCCGCGCTTCCACCGCCTCGCGCGCGGAAGGCAGCTCCTTCCCGAGCGCCGTGAAGCGCGGCAGGTCGTCGGGCTTGGGCACCGGCACGACCGGCGGCGTGTCGTGGACGTTGCCGTCCATCGCCGGCTGGGTGGTGTTGTTGAAGAACGCCGACAGCTCGTAGAACTCGCGCGCCGAGAGCGGATCGAACTTGTGGTTGTGGCAGACGGCGCAGCCGGTCGTGATCCCGAGCCACACCGCCGCGGTCGTCTCGGTGCGGTCGCGGCAGTAGAGGACTCGGTACTCCTCGTCGATCGCCCCTCCCTCGCTGGTCGTGATGTTGCAGCGGTTGAAGCCGCTGGCGATCTGGTTGTCGAGCTTCTCCTCGTCGGGCAGCGACGGGTTCTCGGCGTTCACCAGGTCGCCGGCGAGCTGGAGGATCGTGAACCGGTCGAAGGGGAGGTTGCGGTTGAACGCCTGCGCGACCCACTGCCGGTAGGCCCATTGCTCGCGGAAGTTGTCGATGTGGATCCCGTTGGTGTCGCCGTAGCGGGCGTAGTCGAGCCAGTGGCGGGCGCGGTGCTCGCCCCAGTCGAGCGTCGCGAGCAGCCGGTCGACGTACTGCTCGTAGGCGTCCGCCGAGCGGTCGGCGACGAACGCCTCGACGAGCGCCGGTTCCGGCGGCAGGCCGGTGAGGTCGAGGGCGGCGCGGCGCGCCAGCGTCCGCCGGTCGGCCTCCGGGGCGGGGGCGAGCCCCTCCGCCTCGAGCCGGGCGAGAATGAACCGGTCGATCGGGTTGCGGACCCAGGCGCCGTTCGCGACCGCCGGCAGTTCCGGCCGGACCGGTGGGATGTAGGACCAATGGGGCTGGTAGGCCGCCCCTTCCCTGACCCAGCGCGCGAGGACCTCCTTCTGCCCGGCCGAGAGGGGCTTTTTCAACGCCGGCGGCGGCATCACCAGATCGGGGTCGTCGGAGCAGATCCGGTCGAGCATCACCGACGAGTCGGGATCCCCCGGCACGATCGCCCCCGCCTCGATCGCCGCGTCGCGCTGGTCGAGACGGAGGTCGGCCTTGCGGCTGGCGCTGTCGGCGCCATGGCAGGCGAAGCAGTGCTCGACGAGGATCGGGCGGACGTCGCGGTTGTAGGCGAGGGGGGCGGGGTCGGCCCCGACGGCGGGGAGGACGCCGGCCACGAGGCCGAGGATGGCGACCGGAACGACGCGCAGCGCACGCGGGGGGCGGATCATCGGCAGGGTCTCCGACGGGGCGGCGGGGCCGGCTCCGGGCGCCGGCGAAACCCTGAAATGATACCACCCACGGGGTGTCCTTCCGCCCCCGAAACCGCCCAGGGGAAACCCACCCCGGAGGCCGTCGGCGGCCGGCCGCGACCCGCCCGTCGGTCAACCCCGCCCCCGCCGCCACCGCCACACCCCCAAGGCGGCCGCCGCGATCCCCAGCGACACCCCGGTCGACGGCTCCGGCACCGCCGACACGTAGGCGGTCGTCGTTCCCTTGACGGTGAACGTGTAGTCCCCCGGGGCGAGCGGCAGGGTTTGGAAATTGACGATCACCGGCCCGGGGTAGACATGGGTCGGGATCAGGGTGTGGTTGTTGTAGGTTTCCGATCCGGTGGCCGGCGACGAGAGGAGCCTCGTGATCGACGGATTGGCGCCGAGGAACGGCCCGAACACCGACCGGCCGTTGCCGTCGAGCACGTCCATCGCGAAGGCGTTGGAGGCGGTGGCGATGTTGGTCAGCGGCTCGTAGGAATAGACCGCCATCCGTTCGACGATGTTGAAGTCGAGCGAGATCGCGGCGCGCGACTCGGCCGCGCCGGCGATGCGGAACTTCCCCGTCACCACCCAGTCGGCGACACCGCTGGCGATCGACCCGTGATCGGCGTCGGTGAGGAGGGTTTCGGCGACGAGGTCGATCGAGAGCGTGCCGGGGGTGCCGATCGGCGCGAACAGCTTCCCGATCGCCACCGTGGTGCCGTCCGGCGGCCACGATCCGGGGGGGACATTGGCCGGGATCGTGCCCGAGCCGGGCGGCGCGAGCGCGTTGTCGGGGTTGGGGGTCGTGTAGACGTCGCTGCGCGAGAAATTGTCGCCGGACGGGAAGTTGGCGGCGGTGGGGACGTTGGTTACGAACCCGGCGGGGTTTCCCGCGGGGGTGGGGTTGAGCTGGAGGAGGACGCGTTCGTTCGGCGGCATCGACATGCCGGGGAAGGCGTTGCCCGAGTAGTTCTCGACCGGCTGCACCGGCGACCCGCTGCCGAGGAACGACTGCTGGGCATCGAGCCCGCCGTTGTGGGCGACGACTCCGGGAAAACTGTCGACGGCGGCCTTCGTGCTCATCTTCACGGCGAAACCGAGCGGATCGCCGATCACGGTCGCGGACGATCCGGGGGTCGCGGTCATCGTCATCCCGTAGACCTTCTGCTGGGCGAAGGCGTAGACAGCTCCCGGATAGGGGGCGGCGGGCGCGAGCCACGCCGGCAGGATCATCACGAGGACCGCGATCGCGATCCGGCAGCGGCGCGCGACGGTGGCCGCGGAAAGGGTGTTCGGCATCGGGTGGATCTCCGGCAGGAACGGGGAAAAGGCAACGCCTGGCGTTCCTGCCCGTCGGCCGACACTTCCCCGCGCTCCGTGTCGCCACGGCGGCGGTGACCCATCTCCCGAGCTGCTCCTGGCACCCTCCCGGCCCGCGCGTCGCGCGGTCGGGCGAGGGCGCCCGGTGCCGCCAACGGTCGGGATCGCACCCCGCCGCGGCAAGGCACCGCCGAAACCGTCTTCAACCGGCCGGCCGATGGCGCGGGGCGAGGTGGACAGATTCGTCCGATCGACCGGCCGGGCCGATCCTGCGGCGGCGACAAGGTGCCGCGCCCGATTCGTCGTGGGCCGGGACGGCGGGCCGGTCGCTCAGCGCGCGGCCGGCTCCTCGATCACCGGATTGGTGAGCCGGCCGATCCCCTCGATCTCGATCGTCACCTCGTCGCCGGGGCGGAGGTAGACCGGTGGCGTCCGCGCGAAGCCGACGCCGTGGGGCGTGCCGGTGAGGATCACCGTGCCGGGGCGGAGGTGCATGCTCGCCGAGAGGAACTCCACCAGCGTCGGCACGTCGAAGATCATGTCGGCGGTGTTCCAGTCCTGCATCACCGCGCCGTTGAGGATCGTGCGGATCGCGAGCCGGCCGGGGTCGGCAAGCTCGTCGGTCGTGACCAGCGCCGGGCCGAGCGGGCAGAAGGTCGCGAACGTCTTGCCGCGGCACCACTGGCCGCCGCCGCCGTTGCGCTGCCAGTCGCGGGCGCTGACGTCGTTGGCGCAGGTGTAGCCGAGGACATGGTCGAGGGCCCGGGCCCTGGGGACGTTGCGGCAGGACTTGCCGATCACGACCGCCAGCTCGCATTCGTAATCGACCATGTCGCTGCGCAGCGTGCGCGGCAGCTCGATCGGATCGCCGGGGTTCTGCACGGCGCCGGAGTTTTTCAGGAACAGGACCGGGTGCTCGGGCACCGCCTGGCCCCCCTCGGCGGCATGGCGCTTGTAGTTGAGGCCGATGCAGAGGATGTCGCGCGGCTCGAGGGGCGCGAGCAGCTTGTCGACCGTCGCCGGCCGGCCACTGTCGGTGAGCCGGCCGAAGAGCTCGCCGTCGAGGAGCGTGACGCGGCCGTCGTCGTGGAGCCGGCCGAGGCGCTCGCTGCCGGCGGAGAGGAAGCGGACGATTTTCACCGGCGCGGGCCTCCGGGGTCGTGATCGTGGGCGGGGACCATGCTACCGCACCGGCGCGGCGGACGGCCGCGGATGCCGGGGCGTAGACTGCGACCGGCGGCGCGAGACCGTCCGCTCCGGTGGCGGAACAACGAGCGTGGAGGGGGCGATGGCACGCGGCGGCGCGGCGTGGCTGGCGGTCGTGATCACGATCGGGGGGGCGACAGTGGGCGGACGAATCACGGCCGACGAACCGCCGGGGCCGCGCGCGGAGGCGTGGCGGCGTGTCCAGCAGGCGCTCGACGAGCGCCGCCCGCAATCGGCCGGCGCGGCGCTGGCGGGGATCGAGGCGGAGGCCGTCGCCGCCGGGGCCTGGGACGAGGCAGCCCGCGCCATCGCCACGCGCGTCGTCGTCGAGACGGGTGATCGGCCCCCCGACGATCCGGAGCGCGTCGTGCGGCTCGCGCGGCGGATCGCCGAGGCGCCCGAGGCGACGCGGCAGGTTCTCGAGGCGATCGAGGCCAACTGGCTGGTCGGCTACTTCCTCGCCAACCGCTGGCGCTACCAGCAGCGCACCGCCGGCGGTGCCGACGGGGGGCTGGAGACGATCGCCGAGTGGGATCTGCCCCGGATCGTCGCGGAGATCCGCGGCCGTTTCGCCGCGGCGCTCGGGCCGCCGGGGAGCCCCGAGCGGCGGCGGCTCCAGGGACAGGCGGTGGAACGGTGGGCGCTGCTCCTGCCGCCGGCGGCGATGCCCGATGCCTGGCGGCCGACGCTGTTCGACGTCGTCGCCCACGACGCGCTGTCGTTTTTCGCCCTCGGCGAGCGCGCGCTGGTCGAGCCGGAGGACATGTTCGAAGTCGAAGCCGCCGGGCCGGCGCTGGCCGGTGCCGACGCCTACCGCGCCTGGCGGCCGGAGGAGACGACGACCGACAGCGGCTCCCCGCTCCTGGCAGCGGCGCTGCTCCATCGCGAGCTGCTCGACTTCCACGCCGCCGGCGCGACGCCGACGGCGTTCCTGGCCGCCGACCTCGAGCGGATCGAGTGGGCGGCACGAAGCGCCGTCGGCGACGACGTCGCCGCGCGCCACCGGCAGGCCCTCGAAGCCTTCGTCGCCGCCGCCGGCGACGATCCGACCGGCGCGCTGGGCCGCCATCGCCTCGCCACGCTCCTCGAGGCCGACGATCCGGCGGCGGCGCTGGCGCTGGTTCGGGACGGAATGGCGCGGCATCCCGATTCACCGGGGGGGCGCCTGTGCCGGCAGCTGGCGGCGGCGCTCGAGGTGCCGCAGCTGCAGCTGTTCGCCGAGCGTTCCTGGGCCGAGCCGTGGCCGGCGCTCCGCGTGCGCTACCGCAATCTCACGCGCCTCCACCTCCGTCTGTGCCGCGCCGATTGGCAGGCCCGCCTCGTTGCCGGCAGAGCCCACACGTCGTGGATCGACGACGCCGACCGCGCCGCGATCCTCGCCCTTCCCGCCGAACGGCAGCGCGTCGTCGAGCTGCCGGCGACCGCCGATGGCCGGCCGCGCGAGGAGGAAGTCGCCGTCGACGAGCTGGCCGCCGGGCTGGCACCGGGCGCGTGGTGGCTCGTCGCCAGCCCGCGCCCGGGTGCTCCCGGGGACGACAACCCGGTCAGCGCGACGCTCGTGTGGGTGACGCGGCTGGCGCTGGTGACCGAGTCGTCGCGGCCGGTGTTCACCGGGCGCGACGGCCCGGCGCCGGTCCTGCCGGCGGTCGGGCATGTCGTCGATCTGGCCACCGGCGAGCCGGTGGCCGGGGCCGAGGTGACGCCGTGGCGCCGGGATCGGCGGCAGGGGTTCCGCGCGGCGGCCGCGGTGACGACCGACGCGTCGGGGCGGTTCCAGCTGCCCGCGGCGCCGGGGGACGAGCTCGTCGTCGCCGCGGCGGCGACGATCGCCGGCGTCCGCCACGAAATCGTCGCCGAACCGCTCCAGGTCTGGCCGGCGGCGCTCGACCGTGACGTGGCGACGATCGTCCTGGTCACCGACCGCGGCATCCATCGCCCCGGGCAGACCGTCTTTTTCAAGGGGATCGCCTGCCGCGGCGACCGCGAGCAGGGCGATTATGCAGCGCTCGCCGACCGGCCGGTGACGGTCGTCCTCCGCGATGCCAACGGCCGCGAGGTCGCCACGGCCGAGACGACGACGCGCGCCACCGGCTCGTTCGACGGCACGTTCGCCCTGCCCTCCGGCGGCCTTCCCGGGCAGTGGTCGATCACGGCCACGGCCGGGGCGGCGCAGGGGGCCGTCGGGGTCCGCGTCGAGGAGTACCGGCGGCCGAAATTCCGGGTCGAACTGGGAGCGCCGGAGGGGCGCGTCGCGCTCGGCGAGGAGGTCGTTCTCTCCGGCACGGCGACCACCTACACCGGCCTGCCGGTCGCCAACGCGAAGGTGGCATGGCGCGTCGAGCGGCTCGTGCGCTGGCCCGAGTGGTGCCGGTGGCTCTTCCCCGGTCTGCCGGCGGGGGGAGCGGCGCGGCGGATCGCCCGCGGCAGCGCCGTCACCGACGAGACGGGGCGGTTCACGATCCGCTTTCCGGCCCAGGCCGACCGGGCGCTGCCGCGCGACGCCCTGCCGGTGTTCCGCTTCCGCACCGCGGCGGCGGTGACCGATGCCGGTGGCGAGACGCACGTCGCCGAACGCACGATCGCGGCCGGCTACACCGACGTCGAGGCGACGCTCTCGGCCGACGGGGTGCAGGTGGCCGGCGGCGCGGCGCCGGCCGAGGTGACGATCGAGGTCGCGACCCGCGCGCTCGACGGCACGCCACGGCCGGCGGCCGGCACGCTCACCGTCGCCCGCCTCGCGCAGCCGGCGGCGGTGCCGCGCGGCCTGCTCGTCCCCCGCCAGGGACGCGGCGGCGTGCCGGCGCCCGATCCGGCCGACCCGGCCGGCTGGCCCGACGGAGCGGAAGTGTTTTCGGCGGCGGTCGCGACCGACGCCGCCGGGTCGGCTTCGATCAGGGTGCCGCTGCCGCCGGGGATCTACCGGGCGACGGTCACGCTGCAGGGGGCGGGTGACGCCCCGTCGGCGAAGGCGGTCCAGGTGGTGGAGGTGATCGACCCGGCGGCGGCGGCCTACGGCGTGAAGGTCGCCCTGGCGCTGCATCCGGCGGTGCGCGAGGCCGCTCCCGGCGACACGTTCCGGGCGATCCTCGGCACCGGCCACACGACCGGCCGGGCGCTGGTCGAGATCTCCCAGGCGGGGCGGACGCTGTCGCGCGAGTGGACGCAGCCAGGGCGAACACAGTGGCCCGTCACGCTCCCCGTCACCGCCGCGCAGCGCGGCGGATTCACCGTTCGCGCCTGGCTGGTGCGCGACGGCCGGCTGACGACCGTCGCGCGGACGATCGACGTCCCCTGGACCGACCGGAAGCTGGCGGTCGAGTGGGAGCGATTCAGGCGGGTCGTCGAGCCGGGGGCCGGGGAGACGTGGCGCCTGCGGATCCGCGGCTGGAGCGATGACGCCGGGGGGCGCGGCGGGCCGGCGCTGGCCGAACTGCTCGCCATCCTCTCCGACCAATCACTCGACGCGCTCTCGCCCCATGCCTGGCCGGAAGCTGGTCTGCTCGGCCTGTTTCGCCGCGAGTCGGGCACCGTCACCGACCAGTTCACCAACGGCGCGGCAACGTTGGTCGAGATCGACGGCCAGTTCGTCGTCGCCGACGTCGACGTGCCGGCGCTCGAGTGGCGCGAGTTCCGCTATCCATTCGGGCGCCCGCGGTTTCTCGGCGGCGGCCGCGGCAGGGCGCTGCGGGGCGCGGTCCCCGGGGCGGCGGTGATGATGGCCGACGGCCCTCCCCGGCCGGGAATGGCGTTGGCCAAGGGCCAGGCGCCCGGGGCGCCCGCGGCGGAAGCGGCGGAAGTCGCCTTCGCCGACGAGGCACCCCCGGGGGACGTGCCGGAGGGCCGGTCGGTCGCGGCGCCTTCGCCGC
Source organism: Planctomycetota bacterium (assembly GCA_018970785.1). Lineage (GTDB taxonomy): Bacteria > Planctomycetota > Planctomycetia > Pirellulales > UBA1268 > F1-20-MAGs016. The sequence goes on along the minus strand of JAGWVR010000061.1, from coordinate 7,891 downwards.
CGCCGCGGCGGCGGCTGGTCGAGACCGCGTTTTTCCTGCCGGCCCTCACCACCGCGCCCGACGGCACGCTGTCGATCGAGTTCACCCTCCCCGACACGCTCACCACCTGGTCGTTCAAGGGGCTCGCCCACGACGCCCGCCTCCGCAGCGGCACGCTCGTCGACACGGCCGTCGCCGCCAAGGACCTGATGGTCGAGCCGCTCGTGCCGCGCTTCGTGCGCGAGGGGGATGTCGTCGAGATCCCGGTGAAGGTCGGCAACCGTTCGTCGGGGCGCCTCGCCGGCACCGTCCGGCTGGCGCTGGCCGACGCGCGGAGCGGCGCCGACCGCGGCGGGCTCGTCGACGGCCCGCGCGAGCTGCCGTTCGACGTCGCCGCCGGCGCGAGTGTGGTGGTGCCGTTCACGCTCCGCGTCGCGCCCGGGACCGACCTCCTCGAATACACCGCGACCGGCGTGGCACCGCGCAGCAGCGACGGCGAGCAGGGGCTGCTCCCGGTGCTCCCCGCCCGAGTCCCGGTCACCGACACGGTGCCGGTCACGCTCCGCGGCCCGGCGCGGCGGACGGTGACGCTCGAGCGGCTCGCCGCCGGTGGTGCCGACAGCGAGGCCCTCGTCGTCCAGGCCGCCTCCAACCCCGCCTGGTACGCCGTGCTCGCGCTGCCCGTCCTCGTCGAGGAACCCGACGAGAGCACCGAGGGGCTGTTTGCACGGCTGTTCGCCAACGCCCTGGCCGCCCGACTGGCGACGGCCGATCCACGGATCGCCACGGTCTTCGAGCAGTGGCGCCAGGGAGGAGCGCTCGACAGCCCGCTCGACCGCGACGCACAGCTCGTGCGGACGCTGCTCGAGGAGACCCCCTGGGTCCGCGACGCCGCCGACGAGCGGGCCGCGCGGGCCCGGATCGGCCTGCTCCTCGATCCCAACCGGACCACCGCGGAAACGGCGGCGGCCCTCGCGCGCCTCGAAGCGCTCCGCAACTCCGACGGCGGCTGGCCTTGGTTTCCCGGCGGGGCGACGAGCGACCCGGTGACGGTGGCGATCGTCGCCGGTTTCGGCCGCCTCCGCGCCGCCGGCGTGCCGATCGACGTCCAGCCGGCGCTGGCGGCGCTGCCGTGGCTCGACGGCCGTCTGGTCGCGGAGCGGCGTGCCGCCGAGCGGCTCGGCGATGGGGCGACGATCACGCCGCTGGGTGCCGCCGCCCTGTACGCGCGGAGCTTCTTCACTCCCGACGTGCCCGCCGCGGGCGATGCGGCCGCGGCGCTCGGGTGGGGGCTCGACACCGCGGCGCGGACGTGGATGAAGCTCGATGCCCGGCTGCCGCAGGTGCAGGCGGCACTGGCGTTGTTCCGCGCCGGGCGGCGCGAGGCGGCACGGGGAATCGTCGACAGCCTCCGCCAGCGCGCCGTCGACGCCGCCGTGCCGCGCGGCGCCGAGGGGGAGGCCTGGCAGGGGATGTGGTGGCGCGACGCGCATCCCGGCTGGTGGGGCTGGGAGCACGCGCCGATCGCCACGCAGGCGCTGTCGATCGAGGCCTTCGACGAGATCGCCGGCGACGCCGCCGCGGTCGAGGCGATGAAGGTCTGGCTGCTGTGCCAGAAGCGCACCAACCGCTGGGGCGCGCAGCCGGCGACCGCCGCCGCGGTCGGGGCGCTGCTCGGCCGTGGCGCCGATCTGCTCGGGGCGGCGCCCCCGGTCGTGGTGACGATCGGCGGCCGGGAGGTCGACGGCGGCGCGGGCAGCCCCGGCACCGGCTTCGTCGAGACGCGCCTTATCGGCGCGGCGGTGACCCCCGAGGCGGCGACGATCACGTTTTCGGCGCCGGGTGCCGGCCTCGCCTTCGGCGCCGTCCACTGGCTCCACCGGATGGCGATCGACGACGTCGCCGCGGCGGGCCGTGCCGAGCTGGCGATCGACAAGCGCCTGTTCGTGAAGCGCTCCACGAAGGCCGGTCCGGTCCTCGAGCCGCTCGCCGCCGAGGCGCTCGTCGCCCCCGGCGACGAGCTCGTCGTCCGCCTCGTGGTGACCAGCGACCGCGACTACGGCTTCCTCGAGCTCGCCGACCATCGCCCCGCCCTCGTCGAGCCGATCGACGTCCTCTCCGGCTGGAGAAGCGGCGACGGCGTCGTCTGGTACCAGGCGGTGCGCGACGCGTCGACGCGGCTGTTTTTCGAGCACCTTCCGCGCGGGACGCACGTCTTCGAATACGCCCTGCGCGTCGCGCGCCGCGGCAGTGCCAGCGCCGGCTTCGCGACGATCGCCAGCCGCTACGCGCCGGAGTTTTCCGCCCGGTCGTCGGCGGCGCGCCTCGAGGTGCGCTGATCGGGCCGGTCCGGCACGGTCCCCGCCGGCCGTGCGGCGCTGGTATCCTCGCGCCGCCGGCATGACGCCGCGCGGGCGGGCCGAGGCCGAGGGAGCGCGGGCGATGGACGACGAGCAGGGACCGCCGACGTCGCTGGTCAACGAGTTGGCGCGGGAGCGCAACCGCGAGGCGGCCGACCGGACGCTCTTGGCCTGGATCCGCACCAGCCTGGCGATGATCAGCCTCGGGTTCGCGATCGAGCGGCTCGGCCAGGCGGCGGTCGCCATCGACCAGCGCTTCGACGGCGCGGCCCAGACGAAGACGCGCTTCTTCGGCGCCGCCCTGATCGGCCTGGGCGTCGCCGCCACGCTGGCGGGGATGTGGGAGCACCGCCGGCTTCTCGCCGCGATCGCCACCAACGACTACCGCTACGCCGATCGCCCGGCGATCGCGCGCTTCATGGGGGGAGCGCTGGTGGCGGTGGGGCTGGTGGCGCTGGCGCTTGTCGTGTGGGGGCTGTGAGCGGAGGACGGCGATGGCGTGGCTGCAGAACTACGATCCGCTCTCCTCCCCCCTCCTCTCGACGGTCGTCGCGCTGCTGCCGCTGGCCGTCCTCCTCGGCCTGCTGGCGCTGGCCGGGCAGTCGGCCGCCCGTGCCGCGGTGGCCGGGCTGGTGACGGCGCTGGTGGTGGCGATCGGCGTCGTCGGGATGCCGGTCGACGCGGCGCTGGCCGCCGCGTTCCACGGCGCCGCCTTCGGCCTGTTTCCGATCGGGTGGATCGTCGTCGGGGCGATGTTCGTCCACCGGCTCACCGCCGAGTCGGGGGCGCTGGCGATCATGAAGCGGTCGGTGACGAATCTCTCGGCCGATCACCGCCTCCAGGCGCTGCTGATCGCGTTCTCGTTCGGGGCGTTCCTCGAGGGGGCGGCGGGGTTCGGGGCGCCGGTGGCGATCTCGGCGGCGCTCCTGGCCGGGGCGGGGTTTCCGGCGCTCGAGGCCTCGTGCATCGCCCTGCTTGCCAACACGGCGCCGGTCGCGTTCGGCGCCCTCGGCACGCCGATCGTCACGCTCGCCCGGGTCACGGGGCTGGACGAGCAGGCGATCTCGGCGATGGCAGGGAGGCAGTTGCCGCTGTTCTCGTTGATCGTGCCGGCGTGGATGGTGGCCGCGATGGCGGGCTGGCGCGGCCTGGTCGGCGTCTGGCCGGCGGTGCTCGTCTGCGGCCTGTCGTTCTCCGTGGTCCAGGCGGCGGTCAGCAACCTCGTCGGGCCGGCGCTGGTCGACGTCGTCGGCGGTGTCGTCAGCCTCGTGGCGCTGGCGGCGTTCCTCCGCGTCTGGAAGCCGGCCGAGGTGTGGTCGTTTGCCGGCGCGGCGCCGCGCCGCGGGTCCGGCGTTCGGCCCGCGCTGCCGGCGGCACGGGTCGCCTGGGCCTGGGCCCCGTGGTTGGCGGTGTCGGTCGCGGTCTTCGCCTGGGGGGTGCCGGCGGTGAAGGGAGTGCTCGAGGGGAAAGGGGCATTCGGCGGCGGTCCCCTCCTGCCCGCTCGGGTCGTCGCACCGTCGTTCGAGGTCCCGCGGCTGCACGAGCGCGTCGCCAAGGTCCCGCCGGCCACGCGGCAGCAGCGCGAACTGGAGCCCGCGGTGTACCGGCTCAACTGGCTGTCGGCGTCGGGAACCGGGATCGTCCTGGCGGGGCTGGCGAGCGTGCCGTGGCTGGGGATCACGTGGCGCCGTGCCGGGCGGATCGCCGTCGCCACGCTCCGCGACCTCGCCGGGTCGTTGGCGACGATCGCGGCGATGCTGGCGCTGGCGTTCGTGACGCGCTATTCCGGGACCGACGTGATCCTCGGTCTGGCGCTGACCGGCACCGGTGCCGCCTATCCGTTCTTCGCGGCGCTGCTCGGCTGGCTCGGCGTCGCCCTGACCGGCTCCGACACCTCGAGCAACGCGATGTTCGGCAGCCTGCAGCGCGTCACGGCGGAGCAACTCGGCCTCGATCCGCTGCTGATCTGCACCGCCAACAGCACCGGCGGCGTGATGGGGAAGATGGTCGACGCCCAGAGCATCGTCGTCGCCGCCACCGCGACCGGCCTGGAGCGCGCGGAAGGAAAGATCCTCCGCCGCGTCCTCCCCCACAGCCTCGCTCTGGCGGCGCTGGTCGGGCTGCTCGTCTGGCTGCAGGCCGGGGCGCTGTCGTGGATGGTGCCGGCGGGATCACCCCCGGCACGACAGACCGTCGGCGAATGAAAACCGCCGCCGCGGGCAGGGCCCGCGGCGGCGGAATTGATCAGGCGCGATGGCACCGCCGGGCCGTGCCGGCCGAGAAGCCTCAATCCAGCGACAGGCTCTCGCCGAACTCGGTGGTCGCCGCCGCCCGCCAGATGGCGATGTCGACGTCGTTGGTCACGAACCGGATCGAGCCGTCGCAGTTGCAGACGTTGACGCCGCCGGGGTGCCGGCTGCGGGCGGCGAGCTGGACCTCGCTGGCCTGGATGCAGGGGAGGTTCTTCGCCGGCTGGTTGTTGCAGTAGGAGGCGAACTGGAACTGGTCGGGCGTCGGCGAGTTGGGACCGTTGAAGGCGTGGAACACGGCCCCGGGACCCCACCAGGTGAAACCGCGCAGGTCGGAGGTCGTCACGGTCGGATTGATCCCCAGGCAGGTCTCCGAGGCCATCATCGTCTTCGACAGGCCGTCGGGGATGTTGGAGAACTTCACCACCCGGCCGTTGACGTTGTTGACCGGGTTCTTGCCGTTGCGGACGAACGGCGCACCGCCGTAGATCACGCCGTTGAGCGGCGTGCCACGGCCGGGGAAGTCCTGCATCCGGTTGGTGTTACCGGCGTTGACGACGTAGTTGTGCTTGGTGATGTTGAAGAAATTGGGCGAACGGGTGTTCTCATCGCTGGCGTCGCTCGGGCAGAGGAGCTGCGGGATCAACGTCGTGGTCACGGGGCGGTTGTTGACGTGGCTGTAGTTCGTGACCGTCGTCGAACCGGGAGCCGTCCCGCGCATGAATCCCTGGTAGCGATCGTACAGTTGCTGCTGCTCCATGAAGGGGAGAACGGCGAGCTGCCACGTGCCCCAGTCGCCACCGGCGTTGTAGTCGCTTGCCGGCAGGTAGTTGGTCGAGGAGTTGAAATTCTGGAATGCCAGACCGATCTGCTTGAGCTTGTTGACGCAGCTCGAGCGATTGGCCGCCTCACGGGCCGCCTGAACGGCAGGCAGCAAGAGCCCTACGAGCGTGCCGATGATCGCGATGACGACGAGCAACTCGACGAGCGTGAACGCCCGCCGCGTGGGCGATGCCGGGGGGGGGGTGCGGAACATGGAAATCTCCTCAGAAGGGGCGGAAAAACGTATGAACCGATCATCACTCATGATCCGCCGGCGAGCCGGTGGGCCCGCCGGACGGTGGACGGTGTCGAGATCGCCAAGCGGGCGGCAAGCCACCCTCAGGGCAGGTCGAGCTTCAACTCGTTCGGGGCTTCGTCCTTGACCTGCTTGACTTCGAACTGCCCGGCGGCGCCGGTGCGGTATTTCTCGGGCAGGATTTCTTTCGGCGGCGGGCCCTCCTCGCCGGGAGCCGTGCCCGGAGGTGGATCGGCACCGCGATCGAAAGCGTGCACCCAGACGGCGTAGTTGCCCGGGCTGGGGCCAGCGTCACGGGCGATCGAAAATGCCCCGTCGGCGATCGACGCCGTGGCCCCGGTCTTCTGGCCACCCGCAGGCTCGAACGTCACCGTGCCGAACTGGATCGGCTTGCCCTGCCAGGTGATCGTTCCCTTGACCGGCTGGCGGGCGAACGGATCGGGCTTCGAGCAGCCGATCGCGAGCGGAACGAGAACCGCGACGGCAACGATCCGGCGGAGCTGCTGTCCTGCATCCCTCATCGATTTCTCCGCTTCGCTGTGCACTCTCGGCCGTGGGTACGTACGTAGGTGTGGAGCAGATTGCTCGGCAACCCGCCGGTTTTTTACCCCCCACGCGATGGGCCTCTTTATATAGATCGTGTTTGGGAAAAGGCGAGCGGTGGGGGCGTGTCTTGCCTGTGTTCCTTGCAAGATAGGAAGGACGGGCATCGTATCGGCGGTATGCGGGGGCACGGAGAGCCCCTGGACACGGGCCGCCGACCCAACCAGTGCCTGGGTGGTCCTTTCCCTGCCGGCTCGGCAGCGAGAAGATGCCGGCCCCCCTCGCTCGGGGATGGGGCCGTGTTGGAGACGAAGCAGTCGGGCGGTTGGACCCGTGCAGGCGACCGGCGTACACAGGTGCCGACCGGCGTGATCGAGACGGGGTACTCGCGAGAAGGAGAGGCATCGATGGCAGGCAAGGGACGTTGCGGATGGCCGGGCGCCGGCGGGCTGCCGTCGTGGATCGCGTCGGTGTGCGCGCTTGTGGCCATGGTCGGGACGCCGGCGGCCCGCTCCGCCGAGACGCTCGACCGGTTCGACGTCGTCATCGCCGGCGGGAGCACCGCGGCCTTCGCGGCGGCCCTTGCTGCTGCCGAGGCGGGGGCGGTGACGGCACTGGTCGAGCCGACCGACTGGGTCGGTGGCCAACTCACCAGCAGCGGCGTCCCGGCGATCGACGAAGCGTGGCACACGATAAAGCCCGCTGACGGAGGCACGCCCTACTCCGTGTCGAAGGTGGCCCGGCTGCCGGCCAACATGACGCCGCGCTTCCTCCAACTCGTCCAGGCGATCGAGCCGCGCGGTGACTGCTGGGTGAGCCGGTTCTGCTTCTGCCCCGACGCGTTCGTGACGAAGCACCTCGATCCCCTCGCGCACGCCTGCGGTGACCGGCTCACCGTGTTCCGCGACACGGTCGTCAAGCGGGTCTCGCTGTCCGCCGACGGCGGCCGGGTCGTCGGCCTGGAGTGCATCCACCGCACGCCGCGTGCCGCCGTTGCCGCCGGCGGCTACGACCGCCTGCCGTCGGAGGATCTGAACGACTGGTATTCACCGGCCGACTCGGCACGGTTCACCAAGGAGACGCTGCGGTTCGTACCGCGCGCGGGGAAGGGCACGGTGTTCGTCGATGCCACCGAATGGGGCGAGGTGCTCGCCCTCTCCGGCAAGGACTATCTCCAGGGGGTCGAGGAATCCGACGGGGCGCTGACCACGGCCCCGGGCGCCGACACCTGCGGCCAGGCGACCGTGTTCTGCTTCGCGCAGGAGATCCACCCCGAGCCGGTCGGCGAGCCCGACCGCCCCGTCCGCGCCACCGACATGGGCTACGGCGCCTACGGCGACAAGCCCGATGCCTGGACGAAGATCTGGACCTACCGGCGGATCCGCGGCAAGGGGGCTCCGGCCACCGGCGACGTCTGCCTCCAGAACTGGGGCTACTCGCAGAAGCATGGCGAGGGGGGCAACGACTACCCCCACGCCTACCTCTTCACCTCGAAGGCAGAGACCGCCGCCCAGGTGCCCGACTGGCGCGGCGGGATCGACCTCGAGGCGCTCGCCGGCGCCGAGGACCGGGCCTTCGCCTGGCACCAGTGGTTCCGCCGCCATGCCCCCGACGGGATCGCGCCCGAGCGGATCGCGCTGGCGCCGGCGGTGCTCGGCACCGGGCACGGCCTCGCCAAGCTC
>JAGWVR010000060.1 GCA_018970785.1 Planctomycetota bacterium | reverse complement strand
GCCCGGATCAGCGCCGGCTGCACGTCCGGCGGCACGGCGATGTCGACGACCGCCACTTCGGGGTCGTCGAGGAGCCGCTCGGCCGAGTCGTGGACGGTGGCGATGCCGTGGCGCGCGGCGACGGCGGCCGCCGCCTCGCGCCGCCGGGCCGCGATCGCGACCACGTTGAACCCGGCCGCCCGGTACGCCGGGAGATGGCAGTCGGCCATGATGAACCCCGCGCCGATGCAGCCGATCGGGACACGGCGGTCGCGTGGCAGGGGGGGAAGATGGTCGGGGGGCGTCATCGGGCTCCCCGCGTCAAGCGCGGTCCGTCGTGCCGGTCCGCGCCGACCGGTCGCGGGCGACGTCGAGCCAGGCGACGTCGGCCGCGGAGTCGGCGAACCGGCGGATCCCGACCTCCCGGATGCGCGTGTCGGGGACGACGTCGAGCGGGGTGTAACGGGGGTGGTGGGAATCCTGGTAGGGATCGTTCCGGGCGGCGTTGTAGCAGCAGATCATCGACCAGCGCGGCTCGTCGGACCGGTTCATGTCGGAGCGGTGGAGGAGGTTGGCGTGGAAGAAGATCGCGTCGCCGGGATCCATCTCGCAGTGGACCAGCGGCAGGCGCTCGAGGAGGGCGGTGACTCGCTCCATGTCGGCACCGGCCTGCTCACCCGATTGGACGTGGTCGATGCGCCCGACCTCGTGCGACCGGGGAATCACCTGGAGGCAGCCGTTGGCCTTCGTCGCCCCGTCGACGGCGATCGAGACGCTGGTGAGGAGCGGCCAGAGGACGCCGTTGCGGTACCAGTAGCCGTAGTCCTGGTGCCAGGTCCACGCCCCGCCGACCCGCGGATCCTTCATGATCATCTTCGAGTGGTAGTGGTAGACCTCGCCGCCGAGGAGCGCTTCGGCGGAACGGACGACGCGCTCGCAGCGGGCGAACATCCCGTAGATCCCGTCGCCGGGATGGTTCCACAGCGACAGCCGGACCGTGCCCCCCTCGCCGTCGGCGCGCCCGAAGGCATGGCGGTCGAGCTCGCGGTCCTCCTTGGCGGCCCGGCGGAGGAGGTCGATCTCGTCGCGGTCGAAGAACCCGCGGGCGATGCAGTAGCCCTCGCGCTGGTACTCGGCGATCTGGTCGGCGGTGAGCATCGGTGAGATCCTCCGGAACGCGGTGGACCGGCTGCGCTGCCGAGAGCCTACCAGCCTTCGGGGCGGGCCGTCGTCGTCGGCGAGCCGCGACGACGCTCGTGCGGCCCCGCGCCCGGCGGGCTCACCACCGGCTATCCTGGGAGATTCCCCTGCGGAGCGAACGCATGCACGTCGAGCGGCTCAAGTACGTCATCTGGGCGGCCGATTTCGAGCGCGCCATCCGGTTCTGGTGCGACACCTTCGGCGGCCGGTTGCTGAAGCGCAACCCCGTCATCGCCGAGGTCGAGATCGCCGGCGCGGTGATCGGCATCCATTCCGGCGGCGAGGGCAAGCGCACCTGGACCGGCATCAATCTCCAGGTGGCCGACGTGGTCGATGCGGCCCACGAGGTGGTCGCGGCCGGCGGGGCGCTGGCGCGCGAGCCGGAGCCCGAGGACGACCAACCACCCCACCTGGCGATGTGCGTCGATCCCGAGGGCAACGAGTTCATGCTCACGCGGCGCCGCGAGCGGCCCGTCACGGCGACCTGACGGGGGCCCGGCCGCGGGCCGTCAGTCTTCGGGCTTCTCCCCCTCCGGCGCCATCTTCACGAGGCGCGGATCGAACCGGGCGACCGTCTCGACGAGGTCGGCCTGGGCGGCCATCACGGCGTGGATGTCCTTGTAGGCGTGGGGCACCTCGTCGATGCCGGCGCTGATCAGCCGCACGCCGCGCTCCTCGAGGTAGGGCCGGACCTCCTTCCAGCGGTAGGTGTCGCGGGCCTTCGTCCGGCTCATCCGCCGCCCGGCTCCATGGCTCGCCGAGGCGAGCGACGAGGCCACGCCGCGCCCGCGGACGAGGAACCCGGGGGCGGCCATCGATCCCGGGATGATCCCCAGGACCCCCGCGCCCGCCGGCGTCGCCCCCTTGCGGTGGACGATCACGCGGCGGCGGACGCCGTCGATCTCGTGGTCCTCCTCCCAGGCGAAGTTGTGGTGGTTCTCCACGTCGAGGATCACCCGCGCGCCGAGGTGCTCGACGACGTGGCGGTGGATGCAGGCGTGGTTGGCGGCCGCGTAGCGCCCCATCAGATTCATCGCCGCCCAGTACTCCTGCCCGGCATCCGAGGCGAGATCGAGCCAGCCGAGGTGCCGCATCGCCCCGGGAAGGTCGCGGCAGCGGTTCATCGCCAGGCGGGAGTAATGGTCGCAGACCGCCGCCCCCGTGCCACGGGATCCCGAGTGGGAGAGGAGCGCCAGGAACGTGCCCCCCGTGGCGAGGCCGAGCCGCCCCGCCTCGTCGGCGGCGACGGTGAACGTGCCGAACTCGACGAAGTGGTTGCCGCTGCCGCTGGTTCCCAGCTGCAACCGCGCCTTGTCGCGGAGCCGGGCGGTGACGGGAGACACGCTCCAGTCGTCGTCGAGGACCGGATGCTCGCGCGGCCGCGTCCGCCGCGCGTCGCCGTGCCGGCCGAACTCGGCACCGACGCCGAACCGCGTCTCGCCCTCGAGCGCCGTCGTCAGCCGGTCGGGGCAGGTGTCGAGCCATTCCGGGGGGAGGTCGAGGACCGAGAGCTTCATCCGGCAGGCGATGTCGACGCCGACGGCGTAGGGGACGACGGCGTCTTCGGTGGCGAGCACACCGCCGATCGGCAGCCCGTAGCCGACGTGGGCGTCGGCCATCAGCGCGCCGGCGGCCGCCACCGGGAGCCGCATCGCCCCCTCCATCTGCGCGACGGCCTCGGGCTCGAGGCCGGTGCCCCACTGCCGCCAGGGAAGCGCCTCGTCGCGCGGGCGGAATGCCTCGGCCTCGGCCCCCCCGGCGGCGCGGTGCTCCGCGAGCGCCGTCGCCAGCGGCCCGAACAGGGGATCGGCGGCGAACGCCTCGGGGGCGGCGATCAGGCCGGTGAGGACCCGCCGGATCTCGTCGGAATCGATCCCCGTGCGGCGCGCCTCGCCGACGAGCCAGCCGGCGCGGGGGACGAGCGGAGCGGGAATGCCCATCCGGGCCAGCGACTTGGCGTTCATCACCGGAGCGTACCGCGCCGGTGCGGGCCGAGGTTGCCTGGGGATGGCCGGGAACGCCACACTGCCTGTGCCGGCGGTGCGCGCCGGCAGGCGTCGATCCCCTGCGGAGGCGGTCCGATGACAGCGCGGAAGACTCGTGTGTGTTCACGATCGGGGCCGGCGGCCAACGCCGTCTCGCGCCGGCGGCTGCTCGCCGGCGGAATCGCCGTCGGCCTGTCGGCACGGGGCTACGCGCGGGCCTTCGGGGCCAATGAACGGGTGCGGATCGCGTCGATCGGCTGCGGCGGGAAGGGGTTTTCCGACCTGCTCGACACCGCCAAGAGCCCCCATGCCGACGTCGTCGCCCTCTGCGACATCGACGAGTCGAAGGGTCACCTCGGCAACGCCGTCGAGAAGTTCCCGATGGCCAAGACGTTCACCGACTGGCGCCGGCTGCTCGACGACGCCGCCGCGCTCGACGCCGTGATCGTCTCGACCCCCGACCACATGCACGCCGCTCCGGCGCTGGCGGCGATGCACCTCGGCAAGCACGTCCAGTGCCAGAAGCCGCTGACCCACACCGTGTTCGAGGCCCGGCAGCTGCGCCAGGCGGCGGAGCGCTTCGGCGTGGTGACGCAGATGGGCAACCAGATCCAGTCGCACCCCGCCTACCGGACCGCCGTCAAGCTGGTTCACGACGGCAAGCTGGGGGCGGTCACGGCGGTCCACTCCTGGCAATCGGGGGGGATGCCGTGGCGAAAGCTCGACGATCGCCCTGCGGGCGGCGCCGACGTGCCGGCCGGAGTGCACTGGGACGAGTGGCTCGGGGTCGCCGAGCAGCGCCCGTTCCAGCCGGAGATCTACCATCCGTTCAACTGGCGCGGCTGGCAGGCGTTCTCCAACGGCCAGCTCGGCGACTTCGGCTGCCACATCCTCGATCCGGTGTTCATGGCGCTCGGCCTGACGGCGCCGCTCTCGGTCCGCGCCGAGGCGACGCCGATGAACGACGAGGTCTGGTACACCAAGTCGACCGTCCGCTGGACGTTTCCCGGCACGCCGCGCACCGCCGGCCCGACGGTCGACGTGACGTGGTACGACGGGCCGGGCCACAAGCCTTCGCTCGACACCCTCGGCCTCGTCCCCGGAGACCTGCCGCCCGGCAAGGACGGCGCCGAGGGTGCTCTGCCCGGCTCGGGCTCCGTGATCCTCGGCACGAAGGCGAGCCTCGTCGTGCCGCACTTCGCGATGCCGTACTTCGTCCCGGTGGAGCGGTTCGTCGGCACGACGATCGAGCCGGAGGCGGCCCGCGACCACTACACGAGCTGGATCGACGCGATCCGCGGCACCGACCGGACGACCAGCCCGTTCAGCTATTCCGGCCCCCTCACCGAGACGGTGCTGCTGGGCACGATCGCCGCCCGCCATCCAGGCGCTCTCCTCGGGTGGGACTCGGCGGCGCTGTCGCTGCGCGGTCCTGCCGGCGCCAGCGCCCTGCTCACCAAGGGGTATCGAGACGGTTGGCAGCCGGCCTGGGTGTGAACGGCCCGGTCCGGGCCGGCGGGGCCCGTCGGCCGCCGGCTTGAGCGGGCAACGCGATGGTCCTATCCTGCCGGAAGACGCTGGTCGGCACCGGCAGCGGCGGTCGCCCGACGGCAGTGGCCGCGTATCCTGGTTGCGGAAGGGCGGCCACGGTCAAAACGGCCCCCGCGAGTGGGGCGGCAGGGCGCTGCCCGTGCCGAGGTTTGCGGGGGGCGAGCATGAGGCGGGCGATCGTCATTCCCCTCCTCGCCGGCGCGGTTCTGTTCGGCGCCTGGCTGCTGTTCCGGCCGCGGCCTGCGGCCGTCGCGCCGGAATCGCCCGCCGTGGTGGCGCCAGTCGTGCCGGCGCCCCGTGCCCCGGTGTCGCCCCCCGAGCGGCCCACCCCCGGGCCTCTCCCCTCCGGACCGGCGTGGTTCACGGACATGTCGGCGGATTCGGGGGTCGATTTCGTCCACCAGTCCGGCGATTCCTCCGAGAAGCCGTTTCCGTCGGCCAACGGCAGCGGGCTGGCGACGTTCGACTTCGACCTCGACCGCCGCCCCGACCTGCTGTTCGCCACCGGCAATCCGTTTCCGGTCGATCCGGCGACGGCGCGGCAGGCCAATCGCTGCTACCGCAACCGCGGTGGATGGCGGTTCGACGACGTCACGGCGCCGAGCGGCCTGGGGCACCGCGGGTACACCCACGGGGTCGCCGTCGGCGATGTCGATGCCGACGGGTTTCCCGACCTGTTCCTCGCCTGCTACGGCGCCGACGTGCTGTACCGCAACAACGGTGACGGGACCTTCGCCGTCGTGACTTCCGGCGTCGAGGACCCGCGCTGGAGCTCGACCGGGGTGTTCTTCGACGCCGACGCCGACGGCCTGCTCGACCTGTTCGTCTGCCGCTACGGCAAATGGACCCCGGAGGACAACCCGTTCTGCGGCGACCGGGCCCGCGGCCGGCGCGTGTTCTGCAGCCCGATGACGGTCGAGCCGGAGGCCGACTCGCTGTGGCACAACGACGGCGACGGGAGCTTCCGCGACGTCACGGCCGATGCCGGTCTCGACGGCCGCCCGGTGCGCGGTCTGGGCGTGGTCGCCACCCGGCTCGACGACGACGAGTGGATCGATCTCTACGTGGCCAACGACCTCAACCCCAATCAACTGTTTCTCGGCGGGCCGGACGGGCGCTTCCGGGACGCCAGCGACCTGTCGGGCACGGCGTTCGATTCGCTGGGGCGCGTGAAGTCGAGCATGGGGGTCGACGCCGCCGACACCACCGGGTCGGGACGCTGCGACCTGATCGTCACCGACTTCGAGGGGGAGTACGACCTGTTCTTCGCCAACGCCGGCGGAGGCACGTTCCACGATGCCAGCGAGCGCAGCGGGATCGGCCCCCCGGGGCTGCCGCTGGTCGGCTGGGGTGTGCAGTTCGCCGATTTCGACGCCGACGGCCGCGAGGATCTGATCATCGCCAACGGCCACGTGGGGGACGAACGCCGCGAGGTGCGCGGAGCCGACGGTCTCCGGCAGCCGCTCCTCGTGTTGGGCAATCGAGGGACCCGGTTCGCCCCCGTGCCCGCGGCCAGCCTCGGCACCGCGTTCACCGAGCTCCACCAGGGGCGGGCGGTGGTCGCCGCCGATCTCGACGGCGACGGCGACGCCGATCTCGCCTTCAACCACCGCGACGAACCGGCGGCCCTGCTCCGCAACGATGCGGCGCCCGCGGCGGCCGGTCCCCTCCCCCTCCTGATCCGCCTCGTCGGCACACGCGGCAACCGCGACGCGGTCGGCGCCAGTGCCACGCTGCGCGCCGCCTCCGGGCCGACGCAGCACCGGCCCGTCAAAGGGGGCGGAGGATACCTGTCGGCCCGCGATCCGCGGCTGGCGTTCTCCGTGCCGCGCGATGAGCCGACGGCCGGTCTCGAGATCCGCTGGCCGCACGGCCGTCGCTCGACGGTCGCGGGCCTCGCCGCCGGCCGCGAGTACGTGGTCGTCGAACCGGCTGCCGACGACGCGGCGCCGACCGTGGTCGATCTGGGGGGCTTGCGATGAACGCGGTCATAGCTCGAGACGGCCCGCTCCGGCGGTGGCCCGGGGGCCCGGTCGGCGCCGGACTCCTGATCGTGGTCGTCGCCGGCGTCGGCTGCAGCCGCCCCGTGCCACCGCCTGCCGTCGCTGACCGGGTTCCCGCCGCCCCCGCAGCGGCACCGGCAGCGGCCGCCGCGGTTTCTGCCGAGCGCGCCGGCGGCCGGGCCACGGCCAGCCAGCGCGGCAGCGTGACGCCCGTGTTCACCGACGTGGCCCGCGCTGCGGGGGTCGACTTCACGTTCGACCGCGACGCCTATCCCGGCCGTTGGCTCGTCGTCGAGATCATGGGGGGCGGCGTGGCCTGGATCGACTTCGACCGCGACGGCTGGCTCGACCTGTTCCTCACCAACGGCGGACGGATCGAGTATTCGAAGGGGCCCGACCGCGAGGCACCCGATCGGCTGTTCCGCAGCCGTGGCCGCGGTGCCGACGGCGACGTCACCTTCGCCGACGTCACCGCGCCGGCGGCCGTGGTCGATCCGGCCTACAGCCAGGGCGTGGCGGTGGGCGACTACGACGCCGACGGCTTCCCCGACCTGTACCTCGCCAACTACGGGCCCAACGCCCTGCTCCGCAACAACGGCGACGGGACGTTCACCGCCGTGACCGGCGCGGCCGGTGTCGGCGACGACAAATGGGGCACCGGCGCCGTGTTCACCGACCTCGATTTCGACGGGGTCCTCGACATCTACGTCAGCAACTTCCTCGACAACGTCCCCGCCAACGCGCGCCCCTGCTTCGTCGGCGCCGAGGTCGTCGGTGCCGTCGAGTACGCCTCGCGGGAGGGATACTGCGGCCCGGGCAACTACCGCGGCGAGCAGGACGCCGTGTACCGCGGCCGTGGCGACGGCACCTTCTCGCCGGCCGCGGCAGAGTTGGGGTTCGTGGAGCGCGAGGGGGCGGGCAAGGGGCTGTGCGTCGCCGTCGCCGACCTCGACGACGACCTCAAGCCCGAGATCTACGTCGGCAACGACATGACCCCCAACTACCTTTACGTCGCCGGCGCCCGCACCGAGCCGACACCGACCGGCTCGGTGCCGCGCGTCCACTACGAGGAGGTGGCGTTCGACTCCGGGTGCGCCGTGAGCGACCGCGGTGAGAACGAGGCGACGATGGGGATCGTGATCGACGACCTCAACGACGACGCCCGGCCCGACATCTTCCTCTGCCACTTCTACAAGGCGAAGAACACGCTCTACCACAACCTCGGCCGGCTCCAATTCGCCGACGAGAGCCGGCGGACGCGGATCGCCGCCACGAGCTTCGACAATCTCGGCTTCGGCACCGTCGCCCTCGACTGGGACCGCGACGGAAAGCTCGAGATGTTCAACGCCACCGGCCACGTCCTCGGCCCGAACTACATCCCCGAGCGGATGGCGCCCCAGTTGCTGCGGCGGATCGACAAGGAGCGGTTCGCCGACGTCTCCGCCGACGTCGTCGGCGACTACTTCCGCGGCACCTACCTCGGCCGCGGCGTCGCGGGGGGCGACTATGACAACGACGGCGACCTCGACATCGCCGTCGCCCACAACGACTCGCCGTTCGCCCTGCTCCGCAACGACACCGCCGCCCCGGGGCGGTTCATCAGCCTCGAGCTGCTCACCGCCGGTCGGATCGCGCCGGTCGGCGGCCGCGTGGAGATGGTCTGTGGCCCGCTGCGGATGGTGCGGCCGGTGGTGGCGGGGGGCAGCTACATGGCGAGCCACGACCCGCGGCTGTTGTTCACGCTGCCGCCGGGGGAGGAGCCCGCGGTGGTCACGATCCACTGGCCGTCGGGGCGCGTCGACCGTGTCTCGCTGGCCGGCGACCGCCACTGGCGCGTGACCGAGGGATCCGATCCGGTGCCGCTCGACGACTCGGGGCGGCCGAGCGGAGGCCGGTCATGAGCCGTCGCTCGCCGCTGCAGGGGATCGTCCGGCTGCTGGCCCTGATCGTCGTCTCGGTGGGGGCGGCACTCGCCATCGCGATGGGAGTGCAGTGGTCGCAGGAGTGGCCGCTTCGCAAGGCGCGGACGGCCCTCGCGGCCGGCGACGCCACCCGCGCGGTGGCGCTGACCGACTACTTCCTCGACGGCCACCCCGGCCATGGCGAGGCGGCAGCCCTCAAGGCCCGGGCGCTGATGGCCCGTGGCGAGGCCCGGGTCGCGCTCGGCGACAGCCGGGCGGCCGTCGAAGACGCCCGGGTCGCGATCGGGATCTACGACCGCGTCGGGGCGGCGACTCCGGCCGACATGCACGCCTGGGCCCGGGCCTACCTCGTGCAGGAGTCGTGGTCGCGGGGGGTCCAGTTCCTCAAGCAATACCTGCGGATGCGTCCTGACGATGCCGACGCCCTCTACGAGCTGGCGATGAGCGAGGCGCGGATCGGCCTGTTCGACGACGCCCTCGCGGTCGCCGAGCGCTACCGGGCCTGTCCGGGCCAAGAAGCCCGCGGCACGCTCCTGCTGGCGATCCTGAACCACGACGTCAAGGACGACAACGCCGCCCTCGCGGCCTTCGCACGGCTGATGGAGCTGGCGCCCACGGCCGAGGGGCTCCAACTCCCGCCGGCGGAGGTGTTCGCCCTCTACGGCAGCCTGCTGCTCGCCGAAGGGAACGCGTCGGCCGCCGCGGAGTGGCTCACCAAAAGCCAGGCGATCCGGCCTTCGGGGGCGACGCTCTACGACCTGGGGCGGGCCCTGCTCCAAACCGGAGACCCGGCCGCGGCCGTCGCGGCCTGGAAGCAGGCGCTGGAGCTCGATCCGCGCGGGGTGTCGCCGCGCGAGGCTCTCGCCGAGGAGGCGCTCACCGCCGGCCGGATCGACGAGGCGGCCGAGTGGCTCGCGCCGCTCGAGGCCGTCGCCGCCGAGCGAACCGAGACGGCGTATCTGTTCCAGCGGCTGGCGGCGGCGCGCCGCGACAGCGAGGGTTTCGAGCGCTGGAAGGCCCTCGCCGATCGGCTCCGGACCCACGGTCGGCGCATCCAGACGCTCGAAAACCTGATGGCAACCACACCGGGGTCGCCATGGGCGATCGCCCTCCGCGCTCACCGGTTCGCCGCGGCGGGCAACTGGGCCGAGGCCGAGGACCTGATGCTCGCAGTCACGGGCACCTACGACGACGAGCCGTTCATGCGCGACCTACGGACGGCGATTCGGGCGCGCGGAAAGCTCCCTTCGCTCGAAGCGGTGCCGATCGAGGCGCACTGAACGCGGTGGCAGCGGAGGCCGGTAGACCGGCTTACTTCTGCTGCTGCTGCTGGTACTTGGGCTGCATGTTGGCGGGCATGTTCTGCATCGCCCGCTCGCGGGGGCTCATGCCAGTGTCGACCGTCGAGGGCTTCTCCGGCGGAGGGGCCTTCGCACAGCCGCCCGCCGCCACCACCGCAACGAGCATCGCCAGGGCAACCAATCCGCGTGTCATCGCCACGTCTCCCTGCATCGTCCCTCGGAGTGCCGCATCCTCGCGGATGCGCTCGACACCCCCCCCTACACCTTCCGCATTGTCGTCGATTCATCCCCACCCGGCAAAGGCGGTCGATGGCATTTCCCAGCGCCACCGGCGGCGGGGCTCATGGACCGCCCGTGTCTCCGCGACGGTCCGGCGACGCTGCCCGGACGGCAGCCCAGGCTTCCGCCTCGCGGGGCCGCTTCAAGTCGCGGTAGAACGCCTCCACCTCCTCGAGGACCGCCGGGTCGGAGAGATCGGCGAGCCGCTTGAAGAGCCGCTGGTGGACCTCCTCCTTCATCAGCCGCTCGATCCTCCGCGCCTCCTCGCGCCGTTCGTTGGCCGCCTGCTCGTCGCCTGCCCGGGCGAGGCACGTGGCGGACCGATTGACCGTCTGCCAGTCGACCGGGCCGGGCCAGAGGGCGAGCGCCTCGTCGTAGGCCTGCACCGCCCCGGCGGGATCCCCGTCGGCATCCTGGAGGACCCGGCCGCGCGCGAGCGCGAATCGGCGGCTGCGGTCGGCCGGGGGCCAGCGGGAAAGCGCTTCGGCGGCGCGCTCGGCCTCGCCGAGGTCGCAGAGCACGTCGATTTCCGTCGACAGGTAATAGGGGTCGACGCGCTTCTCCGCGGGAACGACGGTCGCCGCCCGGTCGAAGACCTCGACGGCGACCTCCGGTTCGCCGCGCGACAAAAACCAGCGCGCCAGGCCGGCATGGGCCCACGGCTCGGCAGGCTCGGCGCGGACGAACCGCTGCAGGCGGCGCCCCTCGACGATGTCGACCGGATCGGTCATCGCCCGGCGGAAGCCCATCAGCGTGTCGAGCTCGGCGAGCGTCGTCTGGGGGAAGAATTGGCTGGCGTACCACTCGCGCAGCCGGAGCGCCTTCTCCGACGGCGGGCTGAGCTCGTAGGCCTTCCAGA
This sequence comes from Planctomycetota bacterium, assembly GCA_018970785.1. Lineage (GTDB taxonomy): Bacteria > Planctomycetota > Planctomycetia > Pirellulales > UBA1268 > F1-20-MAGs016. Next base: position 10,501 of record JAGWVR010000060.1, on the reverse strand, counting down.
ACCACTCCTCGACGTCGTCGACCCGCCCGATCAGTTCGAGCAACCGCCAGGCGAGCAGATGCGCCTCGAGTGAATCAGGATCGATCGCCAGCGCGCGCTGGAGGCTCCGCCAGGCGGCGGAAGGCTCGTAGCGGAGGAACAAGTGGACACGCGCGGCGGCGGTCCGCGCGGCCGCTGCCTCGGGGGCGTCGTCGGGGATCCGTTCGAGCCGTTCGATCGACTCGGTGATCCGCTGGAGCAACGGCAGGCCGTCGTCCTTGACCAGCGCCTCGGCCCGGAGCATGTTGGCCGCGGAATCGCGGGGATGGAGCCGCAGGTAGCGCACCAGCGGCGCGTGGACCTCCGGCCACAGACCGTGGCGGGCCAGCCCCTGGGCCATCGCCAGGCCACCGTGGCACCATGCCGCAAGGCCGGCTGCCGCCACGGCGACTCCCAAGACGACGAGGGCCGCGAGGCTCCGGTATCGACCGGAAACCCCGCGGCCCACGACTTGGCGCGTCGTCGTACTCGGCATCAGGTCACCGAACAGGCGGGCGGCACGGCAACCCGACGCCGCACACCGCGTTCGCTGGATTCATGACCGGCAAAGCCGTTGGCAACCATTCCCGGCCACGCCGAGATGTTTCACTCCGAGTCGGCGACGGTCTCGCGACCGGCCCGCGTGCCCATCGCCCACCACACGTCGTTGGCGACGTTGTTGGAGACGGAACGGACCGACCCGTCCACCATGCCGACGTTGACGAGGCCGGGGTGCTCGCTCGTCGCGGCCAGGGCGTTCGACCCGCCCCAGTCGCCGGCGTCATTCCACGAGTGGCAGCTCTTCTCGTTGGGCATCATCGTGTGGGAGTACGCCGCACCGACGGCCGCCATGCCCCACGACCAACTGCCGCCACGCATCACGCGGCCACCGCCGGCGTCGTTGAGGCTCGTGAGGGCGAGGCAACTGTCGCGGACTTCCTTCGTCGAGTTGCCGTTCGCCCAGTTGTAGACCTGCTGACGGTAAAGCTTCGGATCGTTGGTGATGTTGCCGGCCCAACTCTCGATCACGAACTCCGAGTAGGCGGCCGTCTTGCTCGAGCCGTCGGGGATGCTCGCGAACGTCCGCGGCGGATCGTTCCAGTTTTGCGGGCTGGCGTGGCCCCCCGCCATCAGGCCGTTGTGACGACCGTCGTTGGCCTGCCGGGCACCCGTCGTCGCATGCGGCGCGTCGAACGCCGTGCCCATGTTGATCGAGTAGGTGTGGTTGGCGTTGTTGTTGCCGATCCGATTGGGGTTGGAAGGGCAATTGAAGACCGAGATCTTGGTGTTGAGTACCCGGGTGTTGGCCCAGTTCCCGTCGCTCCATCCTTCGTAGTAACTGCCGCCGTCCTTCGCACCAGACAGCGCGTTCCACGTCGTCGCCTGCTCAATGTAGGGCAGGAGGTAGACCTTGTCGGAGAAGTAGTAGGGACCGTTCCAGTTGTCGCCCCAGCCGACGGTGAGCGGAAACTGCTTCTTGGCGTCGTGGTGGTTTTGCAGACCGAGCAGGATCTGCTTGAGGTTGTTGGTGCACTGCGAACGCCGTGCAGCTTCACGGGCGGCTTGCACGGCCGGCAGCAACAGGCCGACGAGCGTGCCGATGATCGCGATGACGACGAGCAGCTCGACGAGCGTGAACGCCCGCCGCCTGCTTCCAAAGGCCTGGGTAGGCATGGAAAAACTCCCCGTGGCGAAAACAAATGAAAAAACGCCTGCGACCCGATACGGATGGATCCGTCCGCTGATTCACTCCCCCTCATCGACTTGGGGAAGGTTAACGGCTCGTGTGGAAATCGGCAATTCCTGCAGGCTGGGTTTTGTCAGTTTTCCAGGTCGCAAACGCCTGTTTCTTGAGCCGGACCGAATGCCACGCGAGGGGGGTGATTTCAGCCCACGCCCATGCTCGCGCTGAGCATTTTGAGACTGGCGATTCCCAGCACCACCGCCAAGACCAGCCGGAGCGACCGCACCGGGAGCTGAAACGCCCCGGCCTGCGAACCGAGAAGTCCGCCGATCGCTGCCGCGAGAATCACGCTTTTCCGGGTGATCATGGGCTGTTCCAGGGCCGGGCCGAGGGCCGCCAGGCCGGCGATGGAGTTGACGAGGATGAACGGCGCGGTGACGCCCGCGACCGTCTTCAGGGGAGCGGCGCGCGCCGCGAGGAGGGCCGGCGTCAGGAAGATACCCCCGCCGACCCCTGTCAGGCCCGACAGCAGCCCGACCAACGCACCGAGGAGAACCAGTTGCCACAGGGGCAAGGCGCGGGGCAGCGGCTGGGGGACACGTTCCTGATCTTTCCGCAGGGCGTCACCGGCCTGCCTCACCGCCGACCATGCCAACACCGCTCCAAGCAGGGCCTCGAGCCAGTGGACCGGCAGCGTCAGCGTTCCCCCCAGCCAGGCGCACGGGGCGCTGGCCACAGCCAGCGGCACCAACAGCCCGAGCCGCATGTGGCCGGCCCGGGCGAATTGCACCGTCCCGATCGCGGCGACGACGACGTTGAGCACCAGCGCCGCCGGGCGGATCTCCGCCGGAGCGACCCCCGCCAGCGCCATCACCGCCACGTAGCCGGTCGCGCCGGCATGGCCGACGGCGGCGTAGAGAAAGGCGACGACGCCGATCGCCCAGGGGAACAGGTCGGTGATCACGATTCGTGCGCCACTCGCCGTCACGCCGGGGGCAGGCGTGGATCGACGATCCGCCGCCACAGTGGTGGCACCATCGCCACCAGCAGCATCGTCGCGTAGCCGGCGGGGAGCTGCGGGGCCTCGTCGGTCGTCTCCAGCGACTGGTAGCGCTTCGCCGCCGCGAGATGGTGATCGGCGTGGCGGGCGAGGTTGATCAGCAGCCAGTTGGTGACCCGGTGGCTCGAGTCCCAGGAGTGCCGGGCGTCGACCCGCTCGTAGCGTCCGGGGGCGACCTCACGGCGCTCGAGCCCGTAGTGCTCGACGTAATTGATCCCCTGGACGAGGACGATGGCGATCAGGCACTGCCCGGCGAACACCGCCACCCCCGGCCAGCCCCCCAGGCACCAGGCGGCGATCGGCATCGCGATCATCGTCGCGGCGTAGCGCAGGGCCCGGTTGCCGATCGACCACCGCGAGGCCCCGCGCCGCGCCAAGCGTTCGGCCTCGATCTGCCAGACCATCCCGGCCCCGCCGACGACGCTCCGCACCAGGAACGCATACAGCCCCTCGCCGCGCCGGGCGGTCGTCGGATCGAGCGGCGTGGCGACGTGGCGGTGGTGACCGTGGACATGCTCCACGGCGAACTGCGGAAACGACACCAGCGCCAGGAGGATGTCGGCCAGCGCCAGCTCGAACCGGCCGGTGCGGTGGACCAGTTCGTGGGCGTAGGTGATCCCGACCCCGCCGGTGACGCTCCCCAGCGACACGACCAGTCCCGCCATCTCGACCGGCGAAAGCGGCCGCGTGCCGGCGAGCCACACCCCCCAGGCCACCAGCGCCGTCTGCACCGGCACCCAGGCCCAGGTCACGATCCGAAAGGCCGTCTGGCGTCCGAGGCGGTCGGCGCCGTCGGCGGAGTGGTGGGCGAGGTCGAGCCGGAGCAGCGCGTCTGCCAGCGGCAGGCCGACGTACAGGATCGCCACCGGCAGCCACGTCCACCACCCGCCCCACAGCGTGCCGGCGACGACCAGCGGCGGGAGGAGGAAGCTGATCGTGTAGGGAAGCACGCTGAGCATCGCCCGAGCCCCCTTCGGCCATGCCGGCCCACGCCTCGTCTCATCCCCCCGCCAGTGTAGCCTCGGCAGCCGGCACGTCGGCAGCCGCGTCGGTCGGCAGCCCTGCCGCCGCGCCGTCGTCGCCGCGGTCGAACACCGCCACGAGCGCCGGCAGGCAGAACAGGTCGCACAGCAGGGCGATCGACAGCGTCACCACGCCGAGGAGGGCGAAGGCGCGGTGGTCGCGGTTGTCGCTGACGAGCACCGAGCTGAAGCCGACGACGAGCACGATCGTCGTCATGATCATCCCCGTTCCCACCTCGGCGAACGCCTGCCGGATCGCGGCCACGCGCGGCAGCCCCTGGGCGAGCTCGAAGCGGTAGCGCGAGAGGAAGTGGATCGTGTCGTCGACCGCGATCCCCAGGCAGATCGTCAGCGCACAGACGCTGACGATGTCCAGCGGCTGGCCGGTGAACACCATCCACGCCGCGGCCCCGGCCAGCGGGAGCATGTTGGGGACGATCGCGATCAGCCCCAGCCGCAGGGACCGGAACGCCACCACCATCACGATCAGGATCTCGATCGCGGCCGTCCCCAGGCTCCGGGCCAGGTCCATGACCACGTGATACAGATCGCGCCACCGCCAGATCGGATCGCCCGACAAGCCGATCGTCACCCCGGGGTGGGAGGCGGCGATCTCGCGCAGGCGGGCGTCGAGGCGGTCGAACGTCGGCTTGTAGACGACCGTCCCCTTGTCCTGGACGCGGAACGTGACCCGGGCCGTCCTGGCCTCCGGATCGTAGAGCGATTGCTTGAGGGGGGGCGGTAGCAGCTCGAGGAGCGTCATCCGCTCGCGCGTCGGCCCTTCGCCGGGCAGGCTCTCGATCAGCCGCCGCAGCGACAGCGGATGGGCGAGAAGCGGCTCGGCACGGACGGCGTCGTCGACCTCCGTGACCAGATCGGCGATCGCCGCCGGGGTCAGCGCCGGATCGGACCACTCGATGTCGGCGGAGCAGACGTCGAGGCCGCCGAGCGCGGCGTCGAGCCGCTCGAGGGCCAGCTGCGCCGGGCTCCCCATCGGCAGGATGTTGGCCTTGCGGTCGTCGGGCTGGAGCCGCAGCGAGACCAGTGCCAGCGCCGCCAGCAGGCCGATCGCCAGGGCGCTGGTCACGCGCGGCCGCCGGAGCGTGAAGTCGATGCCGCGCTGGATCCGCGGCAACTGGCCGCCGATCGCCTCGCGCCCCGCCCCCGCGGCGAGGACCTTGCTCCATTTCGTCACGCAGGCCAGCGGCAGCACCGCCATCACCGCCAGCCAGGTGGCGGCGACGCCGATCACGCACGACCAGCCGAAGTCGCGGACCACCTCGTGCTGGGCCAGCGACAGGGATGCCATGCCGATCGCGGTGGTGATCATCGTCAGGAAACAGGCGACGCCGACCGTCGCCAGCCCGCGGTGGCAGGCCTCGCGCGGCGCGAGTCCGGCGGCGAGCCCGCGGCGGATGTCGACCATCATGTGGACCGAGTCGGCGAAACCGACGAGGCTCAGCAGGATCGGCAGGATGACGTGGCTGAACGGGTTGTCCTGGAGGCCGAAGCAGCGGATCAGGCCGAGCGTCCAGAGCACGCCGAGCACCGGCGCCGCGGCGGTCACCAGGACCACCGACAGCCCCCGGAAGAGCACGGCCGACAGCGCCAGGATCAGGCCGTAGGCGATGAGCTGGAACTTGCGTTCGTTGGTCTCGCGGGAGCGCATCCACGCCAGCCGGATCGGCACCGAGCCGGTCAGCGACAGCTCGACAGGCACGCCGGGATGCTCGGCGGCGGCGGCCGTGGCCGTGGCGAGGATCCGATCGGTGACGTCGGCTTCGTCATCGACGTAGGCCCAGTCGATACGGACGAGCATCACCGTCGTCCGGGCGTCCGGCGAGAGCAGCTGCCCGACGACGAGCGGATGCTCGACGGCGCGTTTCCGGGCCACCTCGAAGCGGGCCGCGGTCGCGGCACCGCGCGGCAGGATCGGCTCGGCGAGGCCGAAGATGTTGAGTGGCGGGGCGGTGTCGAGCCAGGTGACACCGGCGACCGCCGGCAACGACTCGAGCCGGGCGACGATCCCCCGCAGGGCGTCGGCGCCGGCGCGGGTGAAGATCACGGGGCTCTCGACGACGAGCACGGCATCGCCGCGGCCCACGGCCGAGCCGCGCCCACGGCCGGTGCGGCCGAGGCGCCGGTTCGCCGGCCCCTGTCCCTGGCCTTGCGCCGGCTGGTCGGCCCGGGCCTTCGCTTCGACGAGGCCGGCATCCTCGAGCTGCCGCCGCACCCAGCCCGGGTCGCGGTAGCCGGAGATCGCCAGCAGCGTCACGACCGCCCCGACGACCAGGCACGCCCACGGGTGATCGACGAGCCGGGCAAACAGCCGGCCGGTCGGGGAGAACCGCGGCGGTGGCGTCGACTCAGCGATCACGGTCGCGCACCCCCGCCGCATCGATCATTTCGGTGCGCGTGATCGTGCCGTCGCCGTCGGCGTCGAGCGCCGCAAAGGCGAAGTCGCGGATGATCCTCGCGCTCTCCGCCCGTGTCACGACGCCGTCGCGGTCGCCGTCGAAGCGCGCGAAAAACGCCTCCGCCCGCTGCTCGGCGGCCGGCGAGGCGGCTGCCGCTCCCTCGGTGCGGCGGCGCCGCGGTCGCTCCACGCCGGCGGCGTCGCGCGGCGCGGCCACCTCGAAGAAGGCCAAGGCCATCTCCTCCCAGGTCTGGTCTCCCCACATCACCGTCTCGCCCGGCGCGGGGTTGACCGGATTGCCGGCCGAGTTGTCGAACACCGCCACGATCTCGACGCGCTCGACGTCGTCGAGCGGGAGCGGTGCCGAGAGCTCGTAGGTGTGCTGCCAGTTGAAGTCGTACCGCGGCACGTCGAGGAGCACCTCGCGGCCATCGGCACGGACGACCTCGACGCGGAACGCGCGGCCGCGGAGGTGCATGTGCGGCGAGACGGCCAGCAGCGTGCTGCCCGCGGGCCAGCGCCCCAGTTCGGCGCGCACTTCATGGGCCGCCGCTCCCGGGGGAATCTCGAAGTCCTGCTCGAGCGCCGCTAGCGTGAGGACCTCGTGGGTCACCTCGGCGGCGGGGATCGTCAGAAGGCCGATCCGCGACAGGTCGCCGACCGGCGTGCCGATCGGCGTGTAGTGCATCTGAAACACGAATTTCGCCCGTTTCGGCAGGCGCCGCGCGTGGCCCGGCGGAAAGGTCGTGGCCCGCTGCCCGGGTACGTACGCCGACACCAATCCGGTCCCGCGGAAATCAGCGAGCGAATCGGGCCGCGCGAAGACGATCGCATGGTGAACGACCGACGGCGTGCCCGGCACGACCTGCGCCGCGCTGACCCACGTCTCCTCGGTGAGCTGCGGATCGGCCACGAAATACTGGTATTCGACGGCGCCCGAGGCCGGCACCGCGAACGGCGCGGGGGCCATTGCCACGTCGATGTCGGGCCGCCGCGGCAGCCGCCAGCCACTGGCAAACTCCGGCGGGCGCGGAATCGCCGCCAGATCCCCCTCCGGATGCCCGGCTGCGATCCAGCGCTTGAACAGGTCGATCGTTCCCGGAGGAAGCACGCGGGCGTTGCGGAACGACCCATGTGCCGGGTCGGCGTGCCACGGCGGCATCCGTCCCTGCTCCATCACCTCGACCATCATCTCCGACCAGCCCTTCACCTCCTCGTAGTCGCTGACGCCGAACGGGCCGATCTCACCGGGGCGGTGGCACTCCAGGCAGTGCTGCTGGAGCAGGGGCGCGATCGCCCCGGCGAACGTCGGCGCGTCGGGCGCCGGCTCGGTCGGCCTGCCGAACGTGATCAGGCAGCCGACCGGCTCGGTGCGCGCAAGGGCGACGGGACGGCCGGCGAGCAGGTCGCCGATCGCCGCGACGAGCTCCTCGCTCGTCGGCGCCGGCCGGGCCAGGCCCGGGGCGAATTGGTCGTCGACCCGGCCGGAATAGACCACCGAGCCCGCCCCGTCGAGGAGGACGACGCCGCCGGTCCGGGTCGCCCCGACGTGCCGCGCGATCCGCTGCCCGTCGTCGCGCACAAGCGCGTAGCCGATCCCCAGTTCGCGTCCCGTCGCGGCGAGCTCCTCGGCCGAGTCCTGGGGATTGGAATCGACGCCGATGACGACGATCCCCCGGTCGGCGAACCGCTCGCCGATCTCGCCGAGCCGGACGGCGTATTGCCGGGCCACGGGGCAGCCGACCCCGAGAAACCCGATGACGACGCCCCGGCTCTGAGACAGGTCCGGGAGGGGTGTGCCGGTCACGGAGGTGCTCGGCAGCATGCCCTCGGGCAGTGGCGCGGCGGCCACCCCTCCACCGACGAGCACGACCAAAAGCGCGAGCGCTACAGCCGCGCGGGACCATCCAGGATCGCGGATCATGGGGGCTCCACCGCAGGGCCGTCGGGCCCCCGGCCCGACGATGAGCCAAAGTGTAGCCCCGCCACCGCACGACGACGATGGGAGTTCGCCCGGCTCGATCAGGTATCTTCCGCGATCCGCGGCCCCGACGGCCGTTCGTGCCACCACGCTGCCCGACCGCCATGCCCCCCCTTCCCGACCACGACGCGATCCTCGTCGGCAGCGGCATCATGTCGGCGACGCTCGCGGCCCTGCTCCGCGGCGTGGCGCCGGACCTGACGCTGCGCGTCGTCGAAGCGGGGCCGGGGTTGGCGCGCGAGAGTTCGGACGGCTGGCACAACGCCGGCACCGGCCACGCCGGGATCTGCGAGTTGAGCTACACGCCGGCGCGCTCGGCCGACGGCACGATCGACGTCTCCCGTGCGGTCCGCATCGGCCAGCGCTTCGCCCACTCGCTCCAGTTCTGGGGGCATGCCGTCGCCAGCGCCGCCATCCCCGCCGACTTCATCCACGCTGTCCCGCATGCCACGTTCGTCACCGGGGCCGACGACGTCGCCTTCCTCCGCGACCGACGCGAGGCGCTCGTCGGCCATCCGTTCTTCGCGCCGCTGCAGTTCAGCGCCGATCCGGCCCGCATCGAGCGCCTCGCCCCGCTGGTGATGGAGGGGCGCGCGGCGGGGCCGGTCGCCGCGAGTTGGATGGACGCCGGCACCGAGGTCGACTACGGCCGCCTCGCCCGCCACCTCCTCGGCTGGCTCGCCCGGCAGCCCGGCACCGTGATCGAGACCGGCAGGCGCGTGCGCTCGGTGCGGCGCTGCGGCAGCGGATGGGAGTTGACGATCGGCCACGGCGACGGCACCGTCGAGCGCACCACCGCCCGGTTCGTGTTTCTCGGCGCCGGCGGTGGCACGCTGCCCCTGGTGCAGTCGGCCGGGATCGCCGCGGCGCGCGGCTACGCCGGGTTTCCCATCGGCGGCCAATGGCTCGTCTCCGACCGGGCCGACCTCGCCGCCCGCCATCCGCTCAAGGTCTACGGAGGCACCCCGCCCTCGGCGCCGTCGCTCGGCGGCCCGCACCTCGACCTCCGTCGGCTCGACGGCCGGCCGGCGCTGCTGTTCGGACCGTTCGCCAGCTGGACGACCCGGTTCCTCCGCTTCGAAGGACGTCTCACCGACCTGCCGCGGTCGCTGCGCCCGTCGACGATCGGCACGCTCGTGCGCACCGGCGTCGGCAACCTCGGCCTGGTGCGCTACCTCGTCGGCCAGGGACTGCAGCGGATGGCCGACCGGCTGGCGGCCCTCCGCGAGTTCTACCCGCTGGCCCGCGCCGAGGACTGGCGCCTCGTCGAGGCGGGAATCCGCGTGCAGACGCTCAAGCCGGTCGACCGTGGGCGGATCACCTACGGCACCGAGGTTCTCACCGACCCCGGCAATTCGCTCGCCGCGCTGCTCGGGGCCTCTCCCGGGGCGTCGGTGAGCGTCGATGTGGCCCTCGAGATCGTGAAGCGCTGCTTCGCCGATCGGCTCGCCGATCCCGCCACCCGCCGCCGGCTCGACGACCTGATTCCCACCCATGCCGCCGACCTGACGCGCCCCGCCGAGGCCCGCGCCTCGACGGCGGTCGTCGCCGCCCGCGCCGCTGCCCTCGGGCTCCCCGCGCCGTGGTAGCGGAGGTGCCGTCGTTCAGTCCTCCCCGTCGCTCCTCCGGCCGCGGCGTTCGAGGGCGTCGAGCGCGACCGCGGCGACGATCGCGGATCCGGTCACGATCCGCTTGATCGGCTCCGAGGCCCCGAGGTGGGCCAGGCCCGCCTCGAGCGTGGCGATCACCGCCACCCCGAGCACGCTCCCCGTGCACGACCCGGAGCCCCCCGCGAGGCTCGTCCCGCCGATCACCGCGGCGGCGATCGCCGCCAGTTCGAGGCCGGTGCCGGCATTCGGGTCGGCGGAACCGATCCGCGCCGTCGCCAACACGGCCGCGAGCCCGGCAAGCGCCCCGGACAGGACGTGGACGCTGATCCGCACCCGGCCGACGTCAATGCCGGCATACCGCGCGGCCCGTGGATTGCCGCCGACGGCGCGGAGGTGGCGACCGAACACCGTGCGCGTCAGCAGCAGATGGACGGCGAGCACGGCGAGCGCGGCGATCACGATCGTCGGCGGCAGCCCGAGCGCCGGCAGCGGACGGGCGAGCGGCTCGAGCGCCCCGCCGAGGTATTTGGTCCGCGATCCCGTCACGAGGTAGGCCGCACCGCGGCAGATCTCGAGCATCCCCAGCGTGGCGAGAAACGCCGGCACCCGCAGGCCGACGGTCATCATCCCCGCCGCGAGCCCGGCCACCGCCCCGACGGCGATCGCGAGCGGCGCCGCGGCGGCCAGCGGCCAGCGCCAATCGACGAGCG
>JAGWVR010000059.1 GCA_018970785.1 Planctomycetota bacterium | reverse complement strand
GTCGCTGGGCTGGGCGCCGACGGAGAGCCAGTACTCGACCCGTGCACCGTCGATGGTGCAGCGGGCATCGGTCTCGGGGATGCTGGGGTCGTAGGTGCCCAGTTCCTCGATCACCCGCCCGTCCCGAGGGCTGCGCCGATCGGTGGCGCAGATCCGGAAATAGGACCTGTGCTTCCGCCCCATCCGTTTCATGCGAATCGCCACCGCCACGTCCCGACCTCCCTCAAGGGTATTTCGACAGGAACCCCACAGAGTACCGGAAAAAACTGGAAACCCAAGCCCAACCCGGTTCCGGCGGCCGGAAAAGCGGTCCACAGGGCTGGATGGGGGGGCGGTGGGGCTCCACCGCGATTGCAGCCCCGTAAGAAATGGCCCGATCGAACGCCGCCGTGACCGTGGCGGGTTCGCCGGTCAGGTCCCGGGTAGCCCCCTCGTTATAACTGGTCGGTTGGCATCCCCGTCGCGCCGTATGGAGGAGTTTGCATGTCGCGGTCGCGGAAGTGGCTGTGGGTCGTCGTCATCGCGGCCTGCTGCGTGTGGGGTGTCGTGACAGCCGAGTGGCTCGTGGCATTCGTGCGGCGCCCCGCGAAGCTGGAGGTCTCGCACCAGACGACCTGGATCACCGAGCCGCTGGCCGCCGATGGCCTCCCCGACTTTTTCCAGGCGTCCCTCGACCACGGGCCGCCGGCGATCGCCGCCGATTGCAACGCCGCCGCCGCGGTGTGGTCCATTCTGCCCGTCGCCCGGTCGAACGATCACGTCGACTGGTCGCCTGCCCGATTGACGGCCGACGATGCCGATCCCGCCGGAATCCAATTCGATTCGTCCCTCCGCCGGCCCGACGACGTCGATGGTGCCGAGGGGCGACGGATCCTCGCCGAGGCGATGCATACCCCGTGGCGGGCGGTCGATCACCCGTGGCTGGCGAGCTGGCTCGATGGCAATGCCCCGGCGCTCGCCGTGCTCGCGACGGGCGCCCGTCGCGAGGGCTGGTGCCCGCCGCGCTGCCTGCCGGCCGACCGGTCGCCAAGCCAGCGGTATGGCGGCGACCCGCTGGTGATGAGCGTGACGCTGCCCGTCGAACAGGGCTTGGAGAACATCGGCACAGCTTTTCTCACGCGCGCCATGCTCCGGCTCGGCGGCGGCGATCTGGCCGGGGCCTGGCACGATCTCGAGACGCTACTGCACTACGGCGCGATGGCCGTCGATGCGCCGGGCCCAACCAACTCCCGCCTCGTGGCGCAGACCCTGCTCGTGCGGACATCGCGCGCCGTCCGCACGCTGGCTCTTGACGGCGGACTCGAAGACGCAGCCCTGGCCGACATCCAAGCCCACATCCGTGAGGCACTTGATCAGAGTCCACTGGCGCCGATCGTCGATGTTCACGAGCGTCTGATGATCCTCGACGCCCTGACGCACGGCTTCGCCGACGCAGCGCAGCCGGGGTCGGCCCTCGCGCAGGCGGGCCCTGCGGCACGCGTGGTTTCCATCGACGTCAACCGGCTGCTGGCGGCGGCCAACCGTGATGTCGACGCCCTCGTCGCGGTCGTCTCCCAGCCGACGCGTGTGGAGCGCTTTCGGGCTTGGCGGGCGTTTGAAGCGCGGATGCAGGCCCGGAAGGCAGCCCGGCCGCGCCGGGCGTGGCTGCAGCCGATCCACGAGGTCGTCACGGAGCGCGTCAAAGCGGAGATCTTCGGCCTCGTGATCCCCGACCTCGAGCCGTTGCTCGAATCCGAAGACCGTGCCGAGGCCGCACTGCTGCTGGCCGACTGCACGGTGGCGATCGAACGCTTCCGGCTGCGCACCGGGCATCTACCGGCCCGGCTCGACGACCTCGTCCCCGACCTGCTGCCTGCCGTTCCCGTCGATCCGTCGACCGCTGGCCCGCTCGGCTACGCGATCGAGGACGGGCGCTGGACGCTGTGGAGCGGCGCGGACCCCGATGCCGACGACGCCGACGACCTCGTCGTCCGTGGTTCGAGCGCCGGCGGGCCCGCGCCGGCCGGACCCTGACGGCACCCCGCGGCACACCCTCTCCTCACAGCGAGCCGACGGTGAGGAACGCGTGGTTGACCCGCGCGGTCGCCCGCTTGCCGGCCTCGTCGACGAACGTCACCTGACCGGGGGCGAATTCGGCCGTGACCACCTTGCCGAACCCCTCCGGCACGCGCGCGACGCCCTGGATGTAGCGGATCTCGGTCGGCGTGTCGGCGGAAAACACCAGCGCCGTCGGGATCCCGCGGCGCGTGAGGAGATTGGAGCCGGCCGAGGCGGCCAGGCCTTCGGCGAAGAACGCGGTCACGTCCTCGAGGCCGAGGCAGTTGTTGCGCCCCAGCCACGGGCTGCCGTGCCGGCCGCGGTTCTCGATCCAGAACAGCGTCGAGCGCAGGACCTTCGGGTCCTTGAGGGCGTACCACAGCCAACCCTCGTCGGTCCGTACGGCGCAGGTCCAGCCGATCCCCTCCGGCGTGTTGACGACCTGCACGAGGTCCGCGTATCCGCGCCGCGCCGGCAGCCTGGTCAGGTCGGCCGTGCCGGCACCACGCTCGAGGAGCGGCACGTGGGCCAGGTCGGTGAACGGGGCCGCGATCGCCAGCGACTGGTATTCCCCGTTGGCCGGATCGCTGAACCGCGTCGGATTGGTCGAGCCGAACTCGATCGGGCTGGTCGACACGCGGAACACCCCTTCGGCATCGGGCATGGCGAGCGTGGCATGGTGGCCGCAGGGGGCCGGTCCGGCGAACCCGCTGACGACGTGGCGCGAGTAGACCGCGTCGTGGCCGTCGACGAGCGTCAACTCCTTTTCGATCCGTCCGCGGCGCGCCTGTGGTTCGAAGGCCAGGACGAGCGTGTGGCGGCCGTCGGCATGGCGCGTGTCGACGTGGGTCCACGGGGCTCCGGCGACCTCGCCGTGGGGCGGGTGCTTCTCGCCACGGAACTCGGCGCCGTTGCCGCCGAACGGCAGGCAGAACCAGTCGCCGCGGAGGCTTGCGAGCACCGGGGCGGGGAGGTCGGCGCGATGCTCGTTCTGCCACGGGCTGACGTGGTAGGGCTGCACCGGCCGGCCCGACGCCCGGAGAAACTCGACCGGCGCCATGTGGCCGCCGTGGCGCGTGACCGCGAGGCGGACGTCGCGGTTTTCGAGGATCCACGACGGCTGCGAGTCGATCGTCTCGAGCGGGGCCGGTGGCGCCGCCGTCAGCGACGAGGCCACGAGCGCCCAGCCCAGCGCGGCGAAAAGCGTGTGGCGCATCGCGGGATTCTCCGGAGGGGTGGGACGTCAGCGCAGGTCGGGGTCGTCCTCGGCGTCGGCCTTGCGGTACAGCCGGGTGGGAATGAGGGTCTCGGCCGGCAACTCCTCGCCCTTCGAATGGCGGACGATCGCGGCCACGATCTCCTCCCCCATCCGCGCCGGGAATTGGATCGGATCGGCGTAGATCGCCCCCGCGCGGATCGCCTCCTTCCCCTCCGGTTGGCCATCGAACCCGACGACGACGACCTGCGCCGCCTTCCCCGCCTTCTCGAGGGCGCCGACGGCGCCGAGCGCCGAGGGATCGTTGATCGCGAAGATGCCGCGGAGGTCGGCGTGGGCCTGGAGGACGTCCTCGGCGGCCTTGTAGCCCATGTCGCGCGCCCCGCCGGCCTCGAGCTCGGCGACGATCTCGATCGCCGCCGTCCCGGCGGGCAGGTCTTTATTGTGGGCCTCGACCGCCTCGCGGAATCCCGCCACGCGGAGCAGGCAGCTCTCGGCCTGCTTGAAGTGGAGGATCGCCACCTTCCCGCCGCCGCTGCCGAGGGCCTCGATCATCGCCGCCGCCGCTTCCCTGCCGCCGCCGAAGTTGTCGCTGGCGACCTGGGTGACGACCTTCGCGTCGCCGCCGCGGTAGGGGATGTCGACGGTGAACACGGGGATCCCGGCGGCGTTGGCCTCCGCGATCACCGGCCCGATCGCCTTTGAATCGCAGGGCGACAGCACGATCGCCGCCACGCGGCGGACGATGAAGTCCTTGACCTGGTTCCCCTGCTTGGCCACGTCCTTGTCGCCGGAAAGGATCTGGGCCTCGTAGCCCGACTTCCGCGCCGTCGCGGTGATCGCGTCGCCGATCACCTTGAAGAACGGGTTGTCGAGCGTGAGCAGCGAGACGCCGATCGTGCCGCGCGGCGCCGGCGCGGCGGACTGGCCGTCGTCGGCCGCCGGGCGCCGGGGGCGCTCGGGGCGCGGCGCGGCGGGGCGGGAGCAGCCGGCGACGAGCGCCGCGAAGGCGAGCAGCGCCGTGACGCACCGGACCGTGGCCCACGTCGCGAAGCGCCGACGGCCGCCTCGGGCGGCTGGCGGCTCGTTCCACGCCCAGCGGGACAGGTCTTTCATCGTCAACTCCCCTGAGATGAAACCGGCGGCTCCCCGGACCGGCAAGGCAGGCATTCTCGCCGCGCGAGTGCCGCCGTGCCAGGGTGGGGCGACCGAGGACGGGGGCGGTTCGCGGCCGGGGGATGCAACGCGACCCGTGTGTGCAACGGGGCCGCCGCGATGGTCTTCACCCGCGGCGTGATCATCCCTGACGGAGCCCGGGGGACGTTCGAGGACCGTGCGACGCGGCTGAAGCCGTCGACCGCGGGCTGCTCAAGCCGGGATGTTGCCCCTGCCAGCGCTTCGATCGGTCGCCTGGCCAGAGGCTTGTCCGACGGGTATCGCGCGGCCGTTCGACCGGCGGCCCGGGTGTCTCACCCGTCGGGGTCTGCCAGCAGCATGGCGAGGCGGTCACGGAAGGGTTCGGGAAGCCACCCGAGCCACGATGCATCGACCATCCCCAGCGAGATCATGTCGCGCAGGTGCACACGGTCCTTGTCACGAAACGAGTTCAACTTCATCCGCACCAGGGTTTCGAGCGGCACAGTGCGAAACCCCCCGGTGTTCACCGCAGGCTCGATATCCGGGTTGGGCTCGTGCTCGCCGGGTCGCACCCACTCGCCGCAGATCACCACGTGCACGGCGTCGCGTGCCGACCCTGCGGGGGTGTCCACGAACATCTGCACGCCGGCGGTTTCTCGATGGTGAAATCCGGCTGCGAGCATGGCTGACTCGAGCGCCGGAAGATCTTTCGCACGGACGAGAATGTCGACGTCACGGGTGTTTCGCACCGCCGCCTCGTCGACCTGGGCGACCCAGGCCCGCACGGCGTGGCCGCCCACGACCGCGTAGGGCACCCCGGCCTCCTCGAGGATCGTCACCGTGCGACGGAGTCTGTCGTTGACCCGTTCCACTGCCCGCTCCATCCGGGTCCAAAGGGCCTCGCCGGTGAGCGTGAAATCGATGCCCGCCATGCCACTGGTCCTCGCGATCGGTTTCAACATAGCCCACGCGCGGGGACCGTGTCATCGGTGACCCTGACTGCAACGGTGTCGTAGCGGCCGCGGTCTCGCGGCCGTCATCGGGATACCGTCGCCGCGGGCGCGGGGCAAGGGCACGCGCGAGAGCAGCCCGTGAAAAAAGTGATCGGTCGCCTGATGCAGCCGACGGCACGGTGGTCTTCACCCGCGGCGTGATCATCCCTGACGGAGCCCGGGGGACGCCCACGACGGCCGTCGGCTACCGGCGGCGCTTCGCGGCCTTCTTGGCGACCTTTTTCGTGGTGCTTCCACGGGCCGGCTTCACGGGCTTCTTGCCGGCCGGTTTCTTCGCGCCGCGCGGCCGCTTCGTGTGCGCCTTCTTCGCCGCCGGCTTCAGCACGCGTTTGCTCGTCCGCGCCGCCGTGACCTCGTCGAGGAACTCGTTGGCCTTCTCCTCGAGATCGGCCGCCGAGATCGGCTCGACCTCGTCGATCACGAACAGCGACAGCCCGCCACGGCGCGCCTCGTCCATCAACGCCTGGTACTCGACCAGCGACAGGTCGTCGTGGTCGTCGTCCTCGCTGGTGAGGTATTCGAACCCCACTCGCGCCCGCGGATCCCAGCCGTCGATGTCGAACTCGACGCCGTATTCACGGAAGCGGACATTCCGCTGCAGCGTGTAGCCGCGGGCGCGGAACAGCCGGGCGAGCAGGTCGCAGCCCTCGATCTCAGAGAGAAGGTCTGTCACGGGCGGCGGTCTCCTCGGGGTGGTCGTGCGGTGGTTGCCCGCCGGCTGACGGTGTGGCGGCTCGCGATCGTTCCCGCAAGCGGGCCTCAGCTGCCGCGCTTCCGCCGCCGGGCGTCTTTCTCACGCTGCTTTTTCTGACGGCGCCGCTCCTCCGCGGTGAGCCGCTTGCCGGTGTCTCCCTTGGGGCGGGCGAGCCGCGCGGCGGGGTTGGCGAGTTCCCCCTGGAGTCGCTGCATCTGCCGGACACGGTCGGCCATTCCCAGGCCGGCCATCCCCTTCATCATCGCCGCCATGCCGTCGAACTGTTTGACCAGGTCGCTGACCTCGGCCGGCTCGACGCCCGCCCCGGCAGCGATCCGCCGGCGCCGGGTCTGGTCGATGAGCCGCGACGGCTGGCGACGCTCGGCCGGGGTCATCGAGTCGATGATCCCGAACAGCCGGCGCATGTCCCCCTCGATGTCGGTGCCGGCGAGCATCTCCTGCATCCCGCCCATTCCCGGGATCATCCCCAGCACCCGCCCCAGCGGCCCGAGACGGCGCGTCTGCTGGAGCATCTTCTTGAAGTCCTCGAGGGTGAACTCCCCCTCGCGGAGCCGCTCCTCCTGGCGGCGCATCTCCTCCTGGTCGAACTTCCGCTGCGCCTCCTCGACGAGCGACACGACGTCGCCCATGCCGAGGATCCGCCCCGCCATCCGCTCGGCGTGGAACGGCTCGAGGGCGTCGATCTGCTCGCCGGTGCCGATAAACTTGATCGGCACGCCGGTGACACTCTTCACCGACAGGGCGGCGCCGCCGCGGGCGTCGCCGTCGAGCTTGGTCATGATGACCGCGTCGAGCTCCAGCGCCTCGTTGAACGCCTTGGCGCTGCGGACGGCGTCCTGGCCGGTCATCGCGTCGACGACGAGATACACCTGGTCGGGCCCGACCGTGCGGTCGATCCGCGACAGCTCCGCCATCAACGCCTCGTCGATCGCGAGGCGCCCGGCGGTGTCGAGGATCACGACGGCGTGCCCCTCACGCTTGGCGCGGGCGACACCGGCCGAGCAGACGGCGACCGGATCGGCGCCGCTCCCCTCGGGGACGTGGACCGGCAATTCGAGCTGGCGGCCGAGGACGGCGAGCTGCTCGATCGCCGCGGGGCGCTGGAGGTCGGCGGCGACGAGGAGCACGCCGCGCCCCTGCTCCTTGATCCGCTTGGCGAGCTTGGCGCAGGACGTCGTCTTGCCTGAACCCTGCAGCCCGCAGAGCATCAGCACCGTCGGCCGGCCGGGGACGAACGGGATCGTATGGTCCACCGGCCCCATCAGGCCGACGAGCTCGTGGTGGACGATGCCGACGAGTTGCTGTGTCGGGTCGAGTGACTCGAGCACCTTGGCCCCGGCGGCCCCGGCGGCGACACGGTCGAGGAACCCGTCGGCGACGTCGTAGGCGACGTCGGCCTCGAGCAGCGCCGTGCGCACGGCCTCGAGGCCCTCGCGCATGTTGGCGTCGGTGAGCCGACCGCGGCCGCGGAGGCTCGTGAGGGCCGCCGACAGCGAGGCGGATAGCGATTCGAACATGGCGGACGCGAGCGGGGGAAAACCGGGAGTATAGCCCCGCCCGCACCGGTCAGTTGAACGCGCCGGCCGGCGCCATCGGCATCGTCACCGGAACCCCCTCGTGCATCGCCCCGTCGCAGCACGGAGCGGCCGACTCGCCCGCCGGCGGGCAGCCCGTTCCGCACGCCGGGGTGCCACACGCCGCGGCCGGGCTCCCCTGGAGCATGCCCGCGCCGCACGGGGAACCGAATTCGAGGAACGACGGGCGGCGGCAATTGAAGCCACCGAAGCACCCGTTGCAGCCGGGGGCCACCACGAGGCTCGCCAGCACGATCGACAGGCAGGCAACACGGGACATGGAGGTTCTCCACCGCGGCTGACGGGCCGCGCCGGTCCCGCCAGGCGCCACGCGGGTGGACGGCGTCGGGACCGGCAACCATAGCCCACGGATCGCGCCCGTGCGGAGCGGCGACCGCCGCCGCGCACCGGGACGCGTGCTAGGGTTTTCGGGCGGATTCTCGGGTCCGCCCCCGCGCCGCCGTTGCCGTCCCGTTTCCGGATCGGTCATGCATTCCCTCTCCCGCCTCCTCGCGTCGGTACCGAGCGGCGGCGCCGGGGGACCGCATGGGTGGCTTGTGCCGGCCGTCGCCTGCCTGCTCGCGGCGGTCCAGCTTGCCGCGCCGGCAGCCGAGCGGTGCGAAGCTCCGACCGGCCCGGATGTCTGGGCGGTCAGCTCGCGCGGCGGCGGCGATCCGACCGAGCGGGTGCAGCACTACGTCCCCGGCCAGGGATGGGAGCGGTCGGATGCCGGGGCTCTGTTCGACGGCGACGACACGACGCTGGTCCTGCTCGTCCATGGCAATCGCTACGAGCATGCCGACGCCCTCGACCAGGCGCTGCGCTTGGCACGGTGGCTGGGCACCTGTGCCGACGGCACCCGCCCGCCGCCGCGCGTCGTCGCCTACTCCTGGCCGAGCGACAAGCAAGGCACGCCGCTCCGCGACAGCCGGCGGAAATACGAACGCGCGAGCCTCGAGGTGCGCCGGTTCGCCGGCCTGCTCGAGCGCATCGAGCCGCAGCGACCGGTGGGGATCGTCGGCTACAGCTACGGGGCCCTGGTGGCGCTCGGGGGCCTCGCCGCACGCGTCGGCGCCGATGGCCACGCCGCCGACGGCCCGCGCGGCTGGGCAGTGAGGGAAGCGCCTGTGAACCTCGTCCTCGTCGCTGCCGCGGTCCGCTGCGATGCCCTCGCCCCCGCCGGCCCCTACCGCTCGGCGGCGACGATCGTGGATCGCGTCGTGCTGCTCAACAATTCCTCCGACATCGCCCTGAGGTTCTTTCCCTGGGTCGACCGGGGCCTCGAGACCGATGCCCTGGGGCGCGTCGGGATGCCTGCCCGATGGCTCCCGGAGGGGGTCGAGTTCCGCCAGTACGACGCCGCCGACGCCGTCGGCGTGAGCCATCGGTTCCTCGGCTACCTCGAGTCGGCGGGAGTCGCCCGGCGACTGTGTGCCGGGCTCGTCGACGGTGCGGCGGCGGAGTGACCAGGCCGGTGGATCATGCCCCGGCGCGGTCGGCGAACCAGGCGGCGGTCTCCGCCAGCCCGGCGTCGAGATCGACGGTCGGGCGCCAGCCGAGGATGCGACCGGCCCGCCCGGGATCGACGAGGTTGCTGCGCAGGTCGCCGGCCCGGGGCGGGCCGTGGAGCGGCGTCGGCACGGGCCGTGGCGCGGCGGCGCGGTGAGGCAGGCCCTCGAATGCGGCGCGAAGCCGCTGCTCGAGCATGACGACGTCGACACCGATCCCGGTGCCGACGTTGAACGCGGTCAGCGTGCCGGGGGCGACGACGTCGGCGCCCGCCGTCAGCGCCAGGACGTTGGCCCGGGCGACGTCGGCGACGTGGACGTAGTCACGCACGTAGCGGCCGTCGCCGTTGATCGTGGCGGGCTGCCCGGCGAGCCAGCGGTTGAGGAAGATCGCGACCACTCCCGCCTCGCCGTGTGGATTCTGCCGAGGACCGTAGACGTTGGAGTAGCGGAGGGCGACGGTCGTGAGCCCGTGCTCGCGGGCGAAGAACCCGAGGTACCGCTCGCCGACCCACTTGGTGATCCCGTAGGGGCTCACCGGATCGGCAGGGGTGTCTTCCGGTGCCGGGGTGGTGACCTCGCCGTAGAGCACCCCGCCGCTGGACGCGAAGACCACGCGGCGGCAGCCGGTCGCGGCCGCGGCCGTGAGGACGTTGATCGTCCCCAGGCAGTTGACCCGCGCGTCGAACGCCGGCTCGCGCACCGAGCGGCTCACCGACATCTGCGCCGCCTGGTGGCAGACGGCGTCGGGGCGCTGGCGGCCGAAGATCTCCGCGACGGCGTCGGCATCGGCGACGTCGGCCACGTGGAGGGGCACGTGGGGCGGCAGATTGCCGCGGCTCCCGGTCGACAGGTCGTCGAGGACGCTCACCGCGTGCCCGGAGGCGACCAAGGCGTCGACGACGTGGCTGCCGATGAACCCGGCGCCGCCGGTGACGAGGATCTTCATGCGATGGAAAGCTGCTCGATGGTGGGGCCCCCGACGACCCGCGGCGGGGCCTGCGGTCGTGCCGTCCGGCCCGTGTCGCCACCATCATGCGGACAGGTCGCGCCGGGATCCAGGGGTGGCCCCGGCCGCCATGCGTTCCGGGGCCGGCGGGCTTCAGGCCGCCGCCCGGGCGCCGGCCACGGCGATGCCGAGGGTTTCGAGGAGCCCGGTGGCATAGCGGTCGAAGGCGTGTTCGCTCGTGTAGGTGGCGCGCGCCGCCTCGTCGCGGCCGCCGTCCACGCCGGTGGCGATCCAGGCGTCGAGGGCCGCCGCCACGCTCTCGGGGGCGAGCTCGTCGCCGACGCGGGCCACGGTCACCGGCGCGTCGAGAGCGGCGGCCAGATCCTCGTTGGCGACCGTCGGTAGCCCGGCCGCCACGCAGTCGACCAGCGCCCCGGACAGGCCCCCGAAGCGGTGCGTCCGCAACTGGATCCCGTAGTCGGCGGCGAGCAGCCAGTCGCGGTATTCGGCTTCGCCGACCCAGTCGTCGCTGACGTGGACCCGCCCGGCGGCGCCGTGCCGTGCGGCGCGGGCGCGGAGGGCCCGGGCCTGCCTGCCGGCGCGGCCGACGAAGCGCAGCTCGACGTCCCGGCCGCGCTGCACCAGCGCCGCGATCGCGTCGATGCACGCCTCCGGCGCCTTGAGCGGCGAGACGATCCCCAGCGACACGACGACGATCCGCCCGCGCGGCACGCCGAGCCGTGCGCGGATCGCCTGCCGGGCGGCGGGGGCGACGGCAGCGGCGCCGAATGGCCGTTGCACGCAGAACGGCAAGTGGACCGGACGGGTGCCGTAATGGCTCTCGATCGAGTCGGCCAGCGCCCGGCTGTGGACCACCAGCGGTGCCGCCGCGGCGACGACCTCGCCGAGAAACAGCGTCGGCAGCGTGTGCGGATGATCGGTCCACCCGGCGAGCTCGCGGCGCGTGATCCGGCGGCCGAGCTCCGCTTCGGCGCGGTGGCGGAGGCCGTCGGGACCGTGCCACCAGCCGTACAGGTCGGTGAGCCGGGCGTCGTGGAGGATGCACGGCCCGCCGTGGCGCGTGTGGAGGTCGAGGATCCGCCCGTGGAACCGCGAATTGCCCAGGACGGCGACCACCGCCGCGTAGTCGGAGCGGAGCAGCGCCGCCGGACCGAGCGCGCAGTGACGGCGGACCGCCGGCGTCGCGAGCGCCGCCGGCTGTTCGGAGTAGACGTCGACGTCGACGTGGGGGGCGAGCGCCTCGACCATGCCGGCGGTGTAGTCGGCGACGCCGGAGCGGTCGGGGGGGAACGGCGAGAGCACGGCGATCGCCGGGCGGCGCCGGGGAATGGGCCGGTCGCCGCGCTGCCGGCGCCAGGCGGCCTCGACGGCGCTGCGGATCCGTCGCCCGACGGCGGCAGCGGTGAAGCGGCGGGGCACGTCCGCTTGGCCGGCGACGATCCGAACGCGTTCGGCCGCCGATGCGGTGACCGTTTCGAGCCGGGCGGCGAGGCCGTCGACGTCGTCGGGATCGAACCGTGCGGCCGGATCGGCGACCAGTTCGCGGTGGGCCGGAATGTCGGAGACGAGCACCGGTGACCCGCAGGCCATCGCCTCGATGACCGGCAGCGAGAACCCTTCCGCCCGGCTGGCGGTGACGGTCGCCAGCGCGTGACGGTACCAGCCGGCCAGTTCGGTATCGTCGACATGGTCGAGGAACAGGACCGCCTCCCGGCCCGGGGCACCGTGTCCTGCAGCGGCGCGGATCCGTTGCCGTTGCCGCTCCGGATACCCCCCGGCGACGACGAGCGTGGCAGGGGCGGCGTGCCGCTCGGCCATCCGCGCCCGCGCGGCGGCGACCGTCTCGACGTTCTTCCGCCAGTCGGCACCGCCGACGAACAGCAGATACTCGTCGGGAGCGCCGGCGGGGCGGGGGATGCCCGCCGCGTCGCCCCCGAGCAGCGCCTCGAAGGCGGGGCGGAGGGAGACGCCGGTGACGGCGATCCGCTCCCGGGGGACGCCGAGCCCGGCGACGAGGTCGTCGGCGCACGATGCGGAGATCGGCAGGAACACGCGCATCGCCCCGAGCCACTGCCAGGCTGCCGCGTAGTGGAGCAGATCGGACCGGCGGCGGAGGTAGCGCGCGGGATGGTCGCGCGGGATGAAGTCGTAGACGACCGCGCAGGGGAGGATGTTGGGCCGATCGAGCAGGCGCGACGGGGCCCGGGTGTCGTGGGTCATCGGCGAGAGCTGGAGGAACAGCGCCGGCGCACCGGGCTCGGGTTCGGTGAACCCCGGGCGGATCGCGACGCACGCCCGCCTGACCCCGGCCGACGGCGGGGGGAGCGCGGGGTCGGTGAGCCCGACGATCCGGGCGCCACCTTCGGCGAGGGCCTCGAGCACCAGCGCCGCGTGGGAGCCGATGCCGCGCCGCGCGTGGAGCGGATCCTGGAGCGCCCGGATGTCGGCGAGGATGAGCATGGGCCGCGGCCGCCTGCGCTGGAGTCCGGGGTCCGGCGGCTGTCCGCCGGCGATCGCCCCTGTCAGGCCGCGCGACGCCACCGCGTGGCGGGACCGACGCTGCCCGCCACGGGTTCGTCGGCCGTCCTCCGGCCGGCAGTCTCGATGCCGTCGTCGGGGGGCGGGCCGGCGGCGAGCAGCCCTCTCACCAACCCGTCGAGATCCCGGCCGGCCGCTTCGGGAACGGTGATCGCGGTTCCCCTGCGGCGCAGCTCGGCCCGCACGAGGGCCACGAGCAGTTCCTCGTCGGCCGATCCGGGTGCGGCTCCGCGGTGGCGCGCGGGGCGCAGACGGTGGACCAGCGGGCGCAGCAGCATCCGTTCGAGTGACTTGAGGAACCTGGGCATCGCGTCGGCTTCCGGACGGGTGCTGGGTCAGGCGGCACACCGCTCGCGGGCGCTGATCGCCCGGGTGTTGGCCTCGCGTTCGCGACGGGCGAGTTCGAGATCGGAATCGACCATCATGTTCACGAGCCGTTCGAACGACACCTGCGGCATCCAGCCGAGGCGGCTCCGCGCCTTGCTGCTGTCGCCGAGGAGGAGATCGACCTCGGCGGGGCGGAAGTAGCGGGGATCGACGACGACGTGATCGCGGTAGTCGAGGCCGAGCCGCCCGAACGCCTTGTCGCAGAACTCGCTGACCGTGTGCAGTTCGTCGGTGGCGACGACGTAGTCGTCCGGTTCGTCCTGCTGGAGCATCAGCCACATCGCCTCGACATAATCGCCGGCGTAGCCCCAGTCGCGCTGGGCGTCGAGGTTGCCGAGATGGAGCTTGTCCTGGAGGCCGAGCTTGATCCGTGTCGCGCCGCGGGTGATCTTCCGCGTCACGAACGTCTCGCCACGGCGCGGGCTCTCGTGGTTGAAGAGGATCCCGCAGGAGGCGTGGATCCCGTAGCTCTCGCGGTAGTTGACGGTGATCCAGTGGCCGTAGACCTTGGCGACGCCGTACGGCGAGCGCGGGTGGAACGGCGTCGTCTCGCGCTGCGGCGTCTCGACGACCTTGCCGAACATCTCCGAGCTGGAGGCCTGGTAGAAGCGGATCTGCTGGCCGCTGTCGTCCTGGACGTCGCGGATCGCCTCGAGGAGGCGCAGCGTGCCGACCGCGGTCACGTCGGCCGTGTAGGTCGGCTGATCGAAGCTCACGCGGACATGGCTCTGGGCGGCGAGATTGTAGACCTCGTGCGGGCGGATCTCGCGGATCAGACGGACCAGGCCGTTGCCGTCGGCGAGGTCACCGTAGTGGAGGCGGACCGCCGCCTCGCCGACGTCGACGAGGTGGTCGATCCGTTCGGTGCCGAACGTGCTCGACCGGCGCCGGAGGCCATGGACCTCGTAGCCCTTGGCGAGGAGGAGCTCGGCCAGATACGAGCCGTCCTGCCCCGTGACGCCGGTGATCAACGCTCGCCGCTGCATCGCATGCCTCCCTTGTCGGACCGGTGGAACGAGCTCGGCGTCGGCGGATGACGCCCGGACGCCGGCTCGGAGGGGCGGGACGTTAGCAGGCGCGCCGGAGCGGCGGAATGGCAGTTCCGCCCGCGCGCTGCATGGCCGCCACGGGCTCTCGGCCGACGAGACCGGCGTACACGTCGGCGTAGCCGCGGGCGGTCGCCTCCCAGGAATACGTCGCGGCGTGCCGGCGGAGCGTGGAGCCGCGGTGGGGATCGCCGTGGAACCGCGCCATCCCGCGCCGCCAGGCGGCGGCCAGCGACGGTCCGTCGAAGACGTCGAGATACTCCCCGAGGTCGCCGGCGATCTCGGGCAGGCTCGTGCGCCGGGAGATGAACACCGGCCGGCCGCACTGCATCGCCTCGAGCACGGGGAACCCGAACCCCTCGGTGAGCGACGGGAAGAAGAACGCCTCGCAGTTCTCGTACAGCCACTGGCGGTCGGCGTCGGGGACCTCGCCGGGCATGAAGACCCTGCCGCCGAGGCCGCGCGCGGCGATCGAGCGCTCGAGGTGCTCGCCGTAGGGGGTCGCCTTCTTGCCCGCGATCACCAGCCTCGTCCCGGGCTCGGCGGCGATCAGGTCGAGAAGGACGTGGAAATTCTTGTGGGGCAGCGCGTTGCCGACGGTCAGCAGGAACGGCCCGGGGGGGAGGAACGGAGGGCGATCGGGACGCGCCGGCACCGGCGCGGCGACCCCCAGCGGAACGACGTGCAGCGGCCGGTCACCGATGTCGACGTGGCGGGCGACGTCGTCCGCGACCCAGCGGGAATCGGTGACGATCGCGGTGGCGCGGTCGACACGCCGCTGGATGTCGGCCAGTTTCCGGGCACGCTCGCGCGGACGGCTCTCGGCGCCGGCCTCGTGGAGGAAGTTGAGGTCGTGGATCGTCAGCAGCACCGGCACGCGCCCATCGAGCGGCAGGTAGCGGGACATCTGGTTGGTGGAGTGCCACAGCGCCGGTCGGGCGCCGCCCGAAGCGCGTCCGACCACCGGCCGGAGCCAGCGCTGCACGAATTCCTTCCGCCACGGGCTGACGAACAGGCTCTCGGCCGTGATCCCGGGAAAGTGCCGCCAGCCGTCGCGGGGGAGGAGGAACACCGGCTCGAAGCGGCCGGCGGCGGCGGCGTGGATTCCGCGGCCGAGATGCAGCGAGAAGCGGCCGAGGCCGCAGTTGATGTGCCGCAGCTTCTCCAGGTCGATGACGACGCGCGGCAGGTTGCCGGCGCGGGTGGGGAGGTGGACGGTGGGCATGGTGGTGCTCGGGAGGGAGCGGGTCAGGCGGCGTCGGGCCAACTCCGGGCGAAGCGGCCGGCGAGATCGGAGCCGCCGCGGCAGCGGTCGAGCGCCGCAAGCGCCTCCTGGATGTCGGTGGCGGTGGCCTGCCAGCTGGCCAGCCGGGTGCGGAGCGCGGCGTTGTCGGCGGTCTCGCGCTCGAGGCGGGCCGTGCACTCGGCGAGCCGGGCGGCGAGGGCATCGGCCTCCGCGGCCAATCGGTCGCGCTGGCAGCGTGCCTCGTCGAGATCGCGGCGCGCCGTCGCCAGGTGATCCTCGGCGACCGCGGCGCGGCGCGTGGCATGGCCGACCTGGCGCGTCGCGGCGGCGGCGCGCGCCCATTCCGCCAGCGCCAGTTTCACGGGATCGGCGGCGACGGCCGGCGGCAGCGGATCGGGAACCCCGGCCCGGCGGCGCAGGTCGGCGTAGAGACCGCATGCCGTCGGGGCGACGCGGCGCACCAAACGGGCACGGGCCGGATCGGGATCGCGGCCGAGCAACTCGGCGCGGAACGGGTCGCCGGCCGGCGCCTCGAGGGGGACACCGTGCTCACGCAGGGCGCTGAACACGGCCGCCGGGTCGGCGACGACCTGCGACAGCTCGCGGACCATGCAGCGCTCGGGATGGCGGACCGAGAACTCGAGCAGCGACGCGTTGTAGTGCTCCCAGACGGCCAGCGCCAGCGGCGGGTTGTGGAAGAACGTCGGATCCCCGCGCCGGAACAGCGAGTCGGCCACCTCCCAGGGCGGCCGGAAGACGAGGAGGAACCGTGCCTCGGGGATCGCCTCCGCCCAGAAGTCGAGGAGGAGCACGGTGCGCGGATCCTTCCAGCCCCACGGCGCCGCCACGCCGCGCCGCGCGGCGACCAGCGCCGCCGCCTGGTCGGCGAGCCCGTCGGGTACCTCGGGCCGGGCGTCGGTGGTGAATCCTTCGCTCCCGAGGCCGTTGGCGACGAGGATCCGTTCGTGGAGTTCGACGAAGTCGAGGTCCTCGAAATGGCCGGCGGCGTTGCCGTGGGCCGCCCCCATCAGCCGGTGGCCGAGATAGAGCCCCGCGCCATGGCACAGCGAAGCGACCAGCGACGTCCCCGAACGGTGCATGCCGCCGATGATGAGGACCGGGCTGTGGGCAGCGGATGGCATCGCGGAGGACCGTGAGCGGCCGGAACGAAAACGGCGGGGTTGTACGAGACTTCCGCGGCTCGTCCTAGGTCGATTGGGTGATCCGTCGGCGCCCCGCCCGGGCCTCGCCGCCGCGAACGCACGACCTTGATTCGTGGCGCCCGGCGCCGGTACAGACCCAGGGTTTTTCCGCCACCGCGCGGATTTTTCGCCTTCGCTGGACGTCCTCCGCCTCCGCTGACCTTCCTCCGCCTCCGCTGACCTTCCTCCGCCTCCGCTGGGACCGCCATGAAGATCGGACGCGCCCTCGCCGACGCCGCGCTCACCGTGCCGGGGATCGCCCTGGTGATCCCCACGCTCCAGTCGCGGTTTCGCGCTGCCCGCTCGCGCCGCCGGGTCCGGCGGATCGCGCGGCGGGCGGCGGCCGAGTCGGCATCTCCGGCCGGCCCCCCTGCCACACCGGCGGCGACGCCGGCGGAATTCGCCGTCTGGATCGCCCACCAGGAGTGGCCGCGCGAGGCGGTTCACCGCGCCGCTCCTCCCCGAGCCCCGGCCACCCTCCCCACCGCCCCGCTGGTCAGCCTGGTGATCCCCGTGTACCGGGTGAAGACGGCGTTTCTCGAGCGGACGATCGCGTCGCTGCGCGACCAGTCGTTCACCGCGTGGGAGGCCTGCCTGGCCTGCGCCGCCCCCGACGACCTCGACAACCGCCGCCTCCTCGAGCGGGCCGCGGCCGAGGATCCACGGTTCCGCGTCGAGTTCCTCGCCACCAACGGCGGGATCGCCGCCAATTCCAACGCCGCCCTGGCGCTGGCCCGGGGCGAGTTCATCGGTCTCCTCGACCACGACGACGAATTGGCCCCGTTCGCGCTGGCGCGGATGGCGGAGGCGATCGCCGCCACGCCCGACGTCGATTTCCTCTATTCCGACAAGGACAGCATCGACGAGGACTCGACGCTCCGGCAGCACGCGCTGTTCAAGCCCCAGTGGAGCCCGGAGATCCTCTGGTCGGTCAACTACCTGACCCACTTCAACCTCATCCGCCGCACGCTCGCGGTCGAGCTCGGGGGGTTCCGCAGCGAGACCGACGGAGCCCAGGACTGGGACATCTTCGTGCGCGTCTGCGAGCGCGCGCGGCGGGTCGTGCGTGTTCCCGGGATCCACTACCACTGGCGGATCCACGCCGCCTCGACGTCGACCGGGATCGCCGCCAAACCCTACGCGCTCGACGGCCAGCTGCGCACGCTCGAGGACCGCGCCGCGCGCCTCCGGCTGCCGGCGCGGGTCGAGCCCAACGCCGATTCCGGGTTTCAGCTGCGCTGGCGGCTCCCGGCCGATCTCGGCATCGAGGTGATCATCGACGGCACCGGGACCGGGGCGGCCGAACTGGCGGCGCTGGCCGGCCGCGTCGCCGGCGATCCGGCGGCCGGGGCCCGGGCACGACGGGTGACGGTGATCGCAGAGCCGGCGACCGCGGCCGGCCTCTCGATCCCGGGGGTCGAGGTGATCAGCGCCGCCGACGGCCTGCCGCGCGCTGCCAACGACGTCGTCACCAGGGCCCTGGCGGACACGCAGGTGTTCGTGTTCCTCTCGGGGCGCGTCGCCGACCTGTCACCGGGTTGGTTGGCGGAACTGGCCGGCTGGGCGGGCTGCCATCCCGAGATCGCGTTCGCCAGCGGCTTGGTACTCGATCAGGGCGGAAACGTCGTCGAAGCGGGCCTCGTCGTCGACCGGTTCGGGGCCGGATCACCGATGTTCCGCGGCAGCCCGCTGCGCCAGTGGGGTTGGTTCGGCGGCCCGCTGTGGTACCGCAACTGTTCGGCATCGACCCCCTGGGCGGTCGCGGTCGCGGCCGACGCCTGGGTGGCGGCGGGGGGCTTCGACACCCGCCTCGACTGGCAGGGGGCGTTCATCGACTGCTGCGCGGCGATGCGCCGCGCCGGCCGGCGCGGGATGGTCGATCCCCACGCGCGGATCACGCTGGCCGCCGGCGATCTCCCCGCGGTGCCCGAGTTTCATGACAGCCTGCGCGACGATCCCCACTTCCACCCCGCGTTCTCGGCCGTGGTCCCGCTGACCCTCGATGCCGCGAAGCTCCCCGTCGCGGCGCCGGTGGCGCCGCCGGCCGTTCGCCTCCGCCCGGCAGGCCCGGGCATCAGCGCCCTGTTCCCGCGGCGCGCGCGGCCGGCGGCGGCGCCGTCGGCCGCGCCGGCACCTGGTTCCTACGCCGCCGATGCTCTGGCACTGGCCCGGATCAACGGCTGCTCCCGCGCCGATCTGGCCATCCTGCAGCAGCACCCCGAGCGCGTCGGCCGTGGGGCCGGGGCGGGCTGGTGCAACTGGTACCTGCCGCCGTTCGACCATCCCTACTACGGCGGCGTGATGACGATCCTCCGCTGCGCCGACTACCTGGCGCGGACGCGCGGGCTGCGCCAGCGCGTGCTGGTCTGCGGGCCGTGCGATGCCGACGCCCTCCACGCGCGGATCAGCGGTGTCTTTCCCGGGCTGGCGGCGGCGCGTGTCGTGCCGCTCGACTGCGCCGAGGCGATCGCGGCGATTCCCCCGGCCGACTATTCGTTCGCCACGCTGTGGACGACGGCGTACGTCCTCCAGAAGGTGCGCAACACCGGGCTCAAGTTCTACTTCATCCAGGATTGGGAACCGCTCTTCTACCCCGCCGGCTCGACCTCGGCGCAGGCCGAGCTGACCTACGACTTCGGCTTCTACGGGATCGCCAACACCCGCACGCTCCGCCGGCTCTACGAGGACGAGCATCGCGGCACGGCGATCCACTTCACGCCGCAGGTCGACCCGGCGGTGTTCCACGGCCATCCGCTGCGCCCCGCCGCCGGGCCGAAACGGTTGTTCTTCTACGGGCGTCCCGGGCACCCGCGCAACGGCTTCGAGCTGGCGGCGGTCGCGCTCGCCGAGGCGAAGGCGCGGCTCGGCGAGCGCGTGCAGATCCTCTGCGCGGGCGCGCCGTGGTCGACGCGGGACTTCGGCCTCGACGGCGTGATCGAGAACCTCGGCCTCCTCGCCTACCGGGAGACCGCGGAGCTGTACCGCTCCTGCCACGTCGGGTTCGTGATGATGATGACCCGCCACCCCTCCTACCTGCCGTTCGAGTTCATGGCCTGCGGGGGGCTGCTCGTCTCCAACGACAATCCCGCCAACCGTTGGCTGCTCGCCGACGGGACGAATTGCCTGCTTGCCCCGCCGAGCGCCCCGGCGATCGCCGAGCGGCTCGTCGAGGCGGTCGAGCGGTTCGACGACCTGCTGCCGGTGAGGCGACGCGGTTGGGAGCAGATCCGCGATCACCACTCCGACTGGGACCGGGCGTTCGCCGGCGTGTGGGACTTCATCGCCGACTTGGGTGCGCGGGGCGGGACATCGTCCACGCGCGCCGCGTGAGGCTTCCGATGCCGGTGGAGGGGCCGCTCACGGGGCGTTGTCCGGTGGCGTGTCCGCCGGCAGGGCGTCGGCGGGAGCGGCCGGTGCGGCGCGCCGGGACGTGAACAACACCACGACGCCGATCCCCACCGCCAGCCCCGCCAGATCGGCCAGCCAGTCGAATCCGTCGACCGCGCGGCCGAACCACGGCTGCGTCACCTCGTCGAGAGCCGCGAACACGGCCAGGACCAACGCCATGAGCGTGACGCGCGGGCCGTTCCAGCCGCCGCGGGCCGAAGCCGATGCGGCGGCGAGTACCCCGAGCCCCGCGTAGGCGAGGAAGTGGAGGACCTTGTCGGACGGGGGATTGGGCCCGAGCAGGTCCTGTGGCCTGGGGTAGTGCGTGGCGGCGACGAGGAGGGAGGCGTAGAGGCCTGCCGCGAAGTCGATCGCGAGGGTCGCGGTCCGGGAACCCGGGCCGCCGGACGGCCCATTTGGCCTTCGCTGGCCCGCCCCCATCCGCTACCCTCCCCGCCCCGCGGTGCCGAACCCGTCCCTCGCGCGCCGCGGCGAGTCTAGCCCAGTCGATCCACCGTTCCCAGGAGCCTGCCCGTCATGGATCGCGCCCACATGGCCGCCGTCGTCCTCGACCTGCTCGAAAAGGAGACCGGGGAACGCCCGCGCGACCTCGCCGAAACGACGTCGCTGCGCGACGATCTCAACCTCGACTCCCTCGACATGGCGGGTCTCGTCCTCCACATCGAGAGCCACTTCGGCATCCAGATCGAGACCGAATTGCTCGAGTCGATCGAGTCGGTCGGCGGTCTGCTCGACGTCCTCGAAAAGAAGGTCGCCGACAAGGCCGGTCGGCGTGCAGCCTGAACCCCGTCGCGAGTCCCATCGTGCCCCGCTCCCCGTGCGACACCCCCGTGGCGACAGCGCCGCTCCTGGTGGTCCGTGGCCAGGCGACGCTGTCCCTGCCGAGGCAGGGCGTGGACGAACTGCGCGATCAGCCGCCGCGGGGAGTCGCGTTGCCGCCGCGGTTCCTCCGCCATGCCGACGAGCAGACAGTGGTCGGCGTCCATGCCGTCGCCCTGGCGACCGCCGGCGCGTCGGGCGGCGATGACGACCGTCAGGCCTGGGCCGTCGTCGCCGCGCCGCGCCGCGCCGGCCGTCCGGCCGCGGCCCGGACCCTCGCCGGATGGCACGCGGGGGGCCATGCCGCGGTCTCGCCACACGTCGTCCCGCAGTGTTCGCTGCACGCCATGGCTAGCGCCGTGAGCGTGGCGCTGGGTTGCCATGGCACCCACCTCGGTGTCGGCGGTGGCCCCGAGGCGGTCGCCGAGGCGCTGTTGGCCATCCCCTGGCTGGCCGCCGCCCATCCCACCGTGATCCTCGTCGCCACCGGGTGGGACTGCGAACCGGAGATCGACGGGGACGGTGCCGGCGGCGCCGACACGGTCGTTCGGGCGGTCGCCGTGCTCGTCGCGCCGTCCGCCGTGGTGTGCGGACCGAGACTGTCGCTCGCGCTCGATCGCCAGCCGTCCGCCCGGGAACCACGCTCCGCGGACGAACTGGACCGCTTCGCCCGTCTCGTGGCGGCCGCGCCGGAACGGGCCGGGCGGGGCGCCACCGTGGCGTCGTTCGCCACGCGGCGCGGCGGCAGCCTGCGCGTCACCGTCGGCCCGGTCGGGCGCCAGGAGGCAGCCTGACCATGCCCTCGTCGCGAGACACCTCCGGCGCGATCGCGATCACCGGCGTGGGCGTGCGCAGCCCGCTGGGGGATTCGTTCGCCGCCGTCGCCGACGCGTTGCTCGACGGTCGGCCGGCGATCCGCACGGTCGACTTCGGCACCGGCATGGAGGGGATCCGCACGCTTGCCGCGCCGCTCGTGGACGGTGACGGCGTCGCGGCGGTCGCCGCGGCCGGGGCC
>JAGWVR010000058.1 GCA_018970785.1 Planctomycetota bacterium | reverse complement strand
CGCTTCCGGCTCGTGCGGCGGATCGGTGCCGGCGGGATGGGCGTCGTCTACGAGGCCGAGGACCGCGAGCGCGGCACGCGCGTCGCGCTCAAGACGCTCCCCGGGTTCGATGCCACGGCGCTGTACCGCTTCAAGCGCGAGTTCCGCGGCCTCGCCGACGTCAGCCACCCCAACCTCGTCACGCTCTACGAGCTTCATTCCGTCGGCAGCCACTGGTTCTTCACCATGGAGCTGGTCGACGGGATCGACTTCCTGTCGTTCGTCCGTGGCACGCCTCCGCCGCGCCGGCTCGACGGCACGCAGTCGCGCGTCGACACCGACGACGCGATCGTCGACACGATCGACCTCCCCGTCGTCGTGCCCGGTCATTCGGGTAGTTCCACCCCCGCGGCCGATGAATCCACGGCCACCGTCCTGCCGCGCCCCGCCGCACCGGCGGCCGATCCCGTCCGGCTCCGCTCGGCGTTGGTGCAGCTCGCGGCGGGCATCGCCGCCCTCCACGCCGCCGGCAAGCTGCACCGCGATCTGAAGCCGAGCAACGTCCTGGTGCGCCCCGATGGGCGGGTCGTGATCCTCGACTTCGGCCTCGCCACCGATCTCGAGGACGGGGCGATCGAGCAGCGCACCGAATTGCTCGCCGCCGGCACCGTGTCCTACATGGCCCCGGAGCAGGCCGCCGGAACCACCCTCACGCCGGCCGCCGATTGGTACGCCTTCGGGACGATGCTCTACCAGGCGCTCACCGGCCGGCTGCCGTTCGCCGGCACCGCGATCCAGGTCATGCTGGCGAAACAGGGGACCGCGCCCCCCCCGCCGCGCGCGCTATCGCCCGACGCCCCCGACGACCTCGACCGGCTCTGCGCGCAGCTGCTCGCCACGCGCCCCACCGAGCGCCCCGACGGCGCGGCCGTGATCACCCGCCTCGGCGGTGGAGCGCACGGCGTGGCGACCGCCGCCGCCGCTTCCCCTGCCGCCGCACCGCGCGGCGCGTTCGTCGGACGGCAGCGGCAGATGGTGGCCCTCGGCGACGCGTTCGCCGAATCGAAGCAGGGGCACGCCGTCACCGTCTACGTCCACGGCCGCTCCGGGGTCGGCAAGAGCTTCCTCGTGCAACGGTTCCTCGAGGAGGCGCACCGTGACGGGGCCGTCGTTCTCGCGGGGCGCTGTTTCGAGCAGGAGTCGGTGCCGTACAAGGCCTTCGACAGCCTCGTCGACTCCCTCAGCCGCCACCTCCGCCGCCTCCCGCGCGAGGAGGCGGCGGTCCTCCTCCCGCGCGACGTGATGGCGCTGGCCCGGCTGTTCCCCGTGCTGCGGCGCGTCGAGGCGGTCAATGAGTCGTCGTTCCGCGCCCGGGCGATCCCCGATCCGCAGGAGCTGCGGCGCCGCGCGTTCGGCGCCCTCCGCGACCTGTTCGCGCGGCTCGGTGACAGCCGCCCGCTCGTGCTCGCCATCGACGATCTCCAGTGGGGCGACCTCGACAGCGCCGCCCTGCTCCTCGACCTGCTCCGTCCCCCCGACGCCCCGCAGCTGCTCCTCGTCGGCTCCTACCGGAGCGAGCACGCCGACTCGAGCGACTGCCTGGCGGCCCTCCTCCAAGCCGGATGCGAGGCCCCTGCCCCGCGCGTCCTCGCCGTCGAGCCGCTCGACGCCGCCGAGGCGGCAACGCTGGCGGCGGAGCTGCTCGGCGTCGCCACCGACCCGCCCGACGTCCGCGCCGAGCTGGTCGCGCGGGAGTCGGGGGGCGTGCCGTTCTTCATCCAGGAGCTGGTCCGCCACATCCAGTCGGGCGCGGAGCTCGGCGGCGAAGCCGGCAGCGCGACGGCGTCGCGGATCTCGCTCGACGACATGCTCTGGAGCCGTGCGCGCCGGCTCGACCCGGCCGCGCGCCAGCTGCTCGAGGTGGTGGCGGTCGCCGGCCGCCCGCTCCGCCAGGCCGACGCCTACCGCGCCGCGGGGCTCACCGGCGACGTCTCGCAGGCCCTCCAGTCGCTGCGTGCCGGCCACTTCGTCCGCAGCACCGGGCCCGGCGCCCAGGACCAGATCGACAGCTACCATGACCGGGTCCGCGAGGTCGTCGTCCAGCGCCTCCCAGCGGCCGGGCTGACGGCGCACCACCGCGACCTGGCGCTGACCCTCGAGGCCTCCGGCCACGCCGATCCCGAGACGCTCGCCGTCCACTTCGAGCGTGCCGGTGAGCGCGAGAAGGCGGGCCACTACGCCGCCCGGGCCGCGGCCGCAGCCGCCGAGGCGCTGGCCTTCGACCGGGCGGCGACGCTGTTTCGCACGGCGCTCGAGCAGCGGCCCCCGGGGGGCGAGCCGGAGCGCGCCCTCCGCGTCGGCCTCGCCGACGCGCTGGCCAACGCCGGCCACTGCCTCGAGGCGGCGCGCGAGTACCAGCGCGCGGCTGTCGGGGCCGACGACCGACAGGTCCTCGACCTCGAGCGCCGGGCGGCCTTCCAATACACGGTCAGCGGCCATGCCACCGAGGGGCGCGAGGCGTTCGGCAAGGTCCTCGGCGTGATGGGGATCGAGCCGCCGTCGACGCCGCGCCGCGCGCTGGTCCACCTGCTCTTCAACCGCGCGCGGCTCTGGCTCCGCGGCCTGTCGTTCACGCCGCGCGACCCCGGCCAGATCCCCGCCGCCGATCTCCTCCGCATCGACACGCTGCGCAACGTCGCCGTCGGTGCGAGCATGTTCGACCCGGTCATCGGTCGCGATTTCCAGACCCGGGCGACGATCGATTCGCTCCGCGCCGGGGAGCCGGGGCGGATCGCGCTGGCGCTGGCCTGGGAAGCGGTCCACTCCGCCTGCGACGGCATCCCCGCCCGGCGGCAGACGGCGCGCTACCTCTCCACCGCCCGCGCGATCGCCGACCGCAGTGGCCAGGCGCACGCGCTGGGAATGGCGGCGATGGCCGAGGGGGGCGTGGCGTTCCTCGAGGGGCGGTTCCGCGAGGCCGTGCAGCGCGGCGACGAGGCCGAGCGGATCCTCCGCGAGCGCTGCACGGGGGTCACCTGGGAGCTCGACACGACCCACAACTTCACCCTTTGGTCGTTGCTCTTCGCCGGCGACCTCGCCCCCCTCCGCGGCCGCGTCACGGGCCTGTTCCAGGAGGCCAAGGCGCGCGGCGACCTGTATGCCGAGGCCACGCTCGGCACCTACATCGCGATGCTGGCGGCCCTCCCCTCCGGCGAAACGGAGGAGGCCCGCGAGCAGATGCGCCAGCTGATGGCCCGATGGCCGGGCGACGGATACACGATCCAGCAGCTCGACGCCGACTACGGCGAGTTCTATGCCGACTTCCACGCCGCCCGCGGCGCCGATGCCTGGGCGCGGGTGCCGTCGATGTGGCGGCGCGGCGAGGCATCGATGGTCCTGCGCGTGCAGCTGTGCCGGATCGAGTCGCTGTCGCTCAGCGCCCGCGCCGCGCTGCACGCCGCCGGCGAGGCGCTCGATCCCAAGCCGCTCCTCGCCGCCGCCGAGGGCTACGCGCGGCGCCTCCACGCCGAGCGCGCCGCCTGGGCGGCGCCGCTGGCCGAGCTGGCGCTGGCCGGCGTGGCGGCGCTCCGCGGCGACACCGACCGGGCGGCCGCCGCGCTGTCGCGCGGGATCACGGGCGCCGACGCCAACGGCATGACGTCGTTCGCCGCCGCCGGGCGCTGGCGACTGGCGGCGCTGCTCGGCGGCGACGCCGGCGCCGACCAGCGCCGCCGCGCCGACGCCTGGATGGCGGCCCACTCCGTCCGTGATCCGGAGCGTGTCGTCGAATGCTTCGTGCCCGGTTTCGTCCCCCGTTGATGCTTGTCCCGATCCGAATCGAGGAGCCCCCGATGCCCGCATCCCCATGGCACCACCGCCGTTGGATCCTCGCCGCCGGCGCCGTACTGGCCACCATCGGCGGGCGCGCGGCACCTGCTGCCGAGCCGGCCGCGGTCGTGTGGCCCGTGCCCGCGGGCCAGGGGCTCACGGCCGAGGAACGGGCGCGCTTCTACCACCTCGACGAAGGGGGGGAGATCATCCCGCTCCACTGGCTCCGCGCCCTCACCAGCCCGCGGACCGGCCGGCCGTTCATGGAGCGGCTCGAGCGGATCGGGTTCATCGCCGATCCGGACGATCCCCGGGGCCTGCCGGTCGGGATGACGGTCCGCCGCAGCCAGAGCCTCCCCGGCAACCCGGAGATGGTCGGCGTGACCTGCGCCGCCTGCCATGTCGGCCAGCTCGAACACCGCGGCCGGGCGGTCCGGATCGAGGGGGGCACCAACATGCTGTCGTTCGACCTGTTCCTCGGCGACATCGGCAAGTCGCTCGAGGCCACGCTGAAGAGTCCACGTGAGGTGTATGCGTTCCTCCATCGCCTGATGGCGCAGGACGACGCGCGCACGGCGCTGGCGGCGCGGCGCTCCCATGCGGCCGGGATCCTCGCCGCGGTGCCGTCGCTCGACGCCCTCGGCGACCACGGCGCCGTCGAGAGGCGGATCGCCGACCGGATCGACCGGCTGTTCCGCGACGAACGCGACCGCGACGCCATCGACCTCGTCCGCCTCTCGGCGCCGCGCACGGCCGAGCAGCCCGCGCCACAGCCGGTGCCCGCGCCAGGGGCAGTGCCCGTACCTGGAGGGTTGCTCGCACGCCTCGTCGACCGTGGCGAGGAGGACATCCGCGACCTGGTCGGCGAGGCGGCGGCCGGGGGTAAGCTTCTCGGCCGGATCGCCGACCTGTCCGACCGGGCCGCCGCGGTGCGCGAGCTGCTCGGCGAGTTCCGCGAGACGGTGATCCTCCTCAAGGCACGGGCCGAACTGCTCGTCAAGATCACCGGCCAGATGGCCGGCCCGCACAAGATCGATCTCACCCCCGGCGGTCCGGGGCGCGGCGACGACTGGGCGATCATCCGCAACCAAATTCTTCCCGCCAACGCCGCGATCCCCGTCGTCCAGCAGCTCAAGTTTCCACCGCTGTGGGGCTTCGGCCGGCTCGAGTGGCTCCACTACGACGGCAACACCACTTCGGTGATGCAGCGCAATGCCGGGCAGTCGCTCGGCACCGGGGCGATGTTCGATCCCGTGACCCACGCCTCGACCGTCGAGCCGCGCAACCTCCACGACCTCGAGCAGCTGGCGCGCAAGCTCGTCGCCCCGCGCTGGCCTGAGGAGGTGTTCGGTCCCGTCGACGCCGCCGCGGCGGCGCGCGGCAAGGTGCTGTGGGGCAGGCACTGCGCCGAGTGCCACGCCTTCTCCCCCGACCCGCCGCTGCACGACGTCGCCGACATCGGCACCGATCCGCTGCGGGCGCGCGTCTTCGACATCCCCGTCGACGGGCAGCCGTTCAAGGACGTCCTCGCCACCGCGGCCGACCGCTACCTGAGCGCGGCCTACGACCGCGCCGGAGTCCCCGAGACGGAGCGGCAGGCGATCGAGCCGAAGCCGGCGCGGTGGCGGAGCACGGGCAAATACACGACGCGCGACCTCGCCTCGGCCTGGGCCTCGCCCCCCTATCTCCACAACGGCTCGGTCCCCACCCTCGACGACCTTCTCAAACCCGCCGCCGAACGGCCGAAACGGTTCTGGATCGGGCACCGGGAGTACGACCCGGCCCGGCTCGGCTACGCCACGCTACCCCCCCCCGCCGACCCGAGCGCGGTCGATTACCCGGCGTTCGAATACGACACGTCGCTCCCGGGCAACTCCAACGCCGGCCACGAATACGGCACCGCCCTTTCCACGGCCGAGAAGCGCGACCTGCTCGAGTACCTGAAGACGCACTGATCCGCGTCCGCCCCCTTCCATCCCCTCCAGGAGCACCCCGTGGGAATCCCCGGCCGACTCACGAAGCAGCAGTTCGGCGCCTCGATGCCGGTCGACGCACCGGCCTACCCGCGCCCCCCCTACGCCTACCGCGACGCCGAGCTGGTCGTCTTCGAATACGTCACCGACGCCGACGCCGCCGCCGCGCTGCTCCCGGCGTCGCTCGAGCTCACCGACGAGCCGACGGTCGAGCTGACGTTCGCGCGCTACCCGTGGAGCACGCTCGGCCCCTACAACGAGCTGATCGTCGCGCTCATGTGCACGCACGGCGGCCAGCCTTACAAGCACGCCGTCGTCCTGTACGTCGATTCCGACACGGCGCTCGTCTCCGGGCGCGAACTGGCCGGGTTTCCCAAGAAACTGGCGCGGATCACGATCGAGCCTGGGGCCGTGTATGGCTGCCGGCTCGAGCGGCCGGCGGGGATCACGCTCTGCACCGGGGTCTTCGAGGCCGCCGCGCCGGTGCCCTTTCCCCTTCCCTCGACGCGGCAGTTCACCAGCCTCCGCGTGCTGCCCGATCCGGAGAAACCCGGTGCCTTCTCGCTGGCCGAGCTCGTCCAGACCGACTGGATCATCGAGGCCGGCGAGGTGTTCATGGGGGCAGGCTCGTGCCACCTCACCGGCGTCTCCGCGCTCGACCCGCTCCACCTGCTCCCGATCCGCCGCCCGCTGCTGTCGATGCTGATGCGCTGCCGGATGACCGTGGCCGGCACGGGGCGGATCCTCGAACGCTACTGACCCGCCACCGGCCCGCACGTTGCGGACCGGAGCGGCCCCGCCCCCGTTGGACCCCCTCCATGCTGCGCTCGATTCCGACGGTGGCGGCGGCCGCGCTGCTGGCCATCGCGACGACCCTCGGGCCGCACGGCCTCGGCGCCGACGACGGCTTCTCGTGGCTGGAGAACGGCCTCGACGGCGACGCCCGGCGCACGTTCCACCACCTGGCGATCGGCAGCGAGCTGTTGCCGCTGGCGTGGCTCCGGGCCCTCGACACCGCCGACGGCGGCGGGCCGCTGCTCGGGCGCCTCGGGCGCCACGGGTTCCTCGCCGATCCCGACGACCCCCACGGTCTGCCCGTCGGCCTGAGTGTCGGCGCGACGGCCGACCGGCGTTTTCCCGGCCCGATGGTCGGGCTCTCCTGCGCCGCCTGCCACACGGGCGCCTTGTCCCACGCCGGCCGCACCGTGCGGATCGTCGGCATGCCCAACATGCTGTCGGTCGAATCGTTCACCGAGGAGCTGACCGATGCGATCACCGCCACCGCCAAGCACCCGCGCCGGCTGGTCGCGTTCGTGAAGCGGCTGGCGACGCAGGGCGACGGGTTCGTGAAGCGCCCCGCCGGCGCCCTCCTCGCCACCCGCCTCCCCGAGTTCGACCGCCTCGGCGAGGCCGGCGCGTTCGGCTCGGCGATCGCCTCGCGCCTCGAAGAGGCCGTCGATGCCGTCGCCGCGGAGCCCGCGCTCGACCTCCCCCGGGCCCTGGCGGCCGCGCAGAGCGTGGAGGCGAAAGTCGAGTCGGCCTGGCAGCGGCTCACCGGCCGTCTGCGCCTCGATGCCCGGACGCTCGCCACCCGGCGCCGCGAGGCGGCGGCGCTCGCCGGGGAGACCGAGGAGGCGGTCGCCGCGGGACTGGAGGAGTGGTGGGCCGAGACGGTCGAGACGGCGCGGCTCCTCCGCGGCCGGGCGGTGCTGCTCGCACGGCAGTCGCAGATGGCGCGGATGGAGGCCCCGCGCGGCGGCCCGGGGCGCGTCGACGACTTCGGCTTCGCGCGCAACCTGATCTTTCCGGCCGCCGAGATGCGCGTCCCCGACGCCCCCTGCAGCATCCCGGTGCTGTGGGCCACGGCGTCCGTCCGCTGGCAGGGCTGGGATGCCAACAACGACTCCGCCATGGGGCGCAACCTCGCCACCGCGATGGCCGCGGGAGCGACGTTCGACGCGCCCAGCGGCGTGAGCACCGCGCTGCCGCGCGCCCTCGCCGAGGTCGAAGACCTCGCGGCGCGGATCACCGTGCCACGCTGGCCCGGGGAATGGCTCGGGGAGATCGACGAACCGCGCGCCGCGCGCGGGGAGGCGCTGTTTCGCACCCACTGCCACGACTGCCATCCGACCGGCGCCGGCCCGGCCCCGGACCGGGTCGTGCCCCTGGCGGAAATCGGCACCGACCCCAACCGGGCCCGCAACTTCGCCGCGCCGCTCGGCGGCCGGCCGTTCGCCGTCGCCATCGAGGAGACGCTCGGGCGCTTCAAGCAGGTGGCCTACGCGGCCGCCCGGGTCGACCCCGCCGAGGCGGCCCGGCTCGACGGCGGCCGCAGCGATCGCTGGCGGACGACCGGCGGCTACGCGGCCCGGCCGCTGGCGGGGCTGTGGGCCAGTGCCCCCTACCTCCACAACGGCTCGGTGCCCACGCTCCACGACCTCCTCCTGCCCCCCGCCGAACGCCCCGTGCGCTTCCCGGTCGGCCAGCGCGACTTCGACCCGGTGCGCGTCGGCCTCGTGACCGAGGGGGTGGAAGCGCCCATGTTCACGCTCGACACCACCATCCCCGGCAACCACAACACCGGCCACACCTACGGCACCGCGCTGTCCCCCGACGACCGGCGCGATCTGGTCGAATACCTGAAAACGCTCTGATCGCCCTCCTCACGATCGCGTCAGCGACGGCCGGCGGCTGGCCATGCCCCCACGCCGTCGCCATCGACCGTCCCCCGGCCGATGCCTATCATGGGGGACTCGGCCCACTCCCAACCGTATCCAGGTCGCCATCTTTGCGGGGGTTCACCATGGCGTCACGCATCGGTCGCTCCGTCTCCGTATGGGCCCTGCTGGCAGCGCTGACGGGCCCCGTCGCGCTCGGCGGGGAATCGACGGCGCTCCCCGTCGACCGGCTCGTCGGCCGCCGCGCCGGCGACTTCCGGCTGATCGACGTGAAGACCGGCTCCGAGACATGGCTCTACGGCCTGCGGATGAACAACGGCGGCATCGGCCGGATGCTCGGCTTCAAGCCGGTGCAGGGGGCGGTGCTGGTGTTCGTGTCCCCCGGCTGCCCGCTGGGCGACAAATACCTGCCGCGCCTCGACGAGCTCGCCGCCGAATACGGCCCCAAGGGGATCCGCTTCTTCGCCGTCGCCAGCGGGGCCGGCGAGTCGCGCGAGAGCCTCGCCGCCTGGGCCGCCGAACGGAAGCTTTCGATCCCGCTGCTCCACGACACCGGCAGCGTCCAGGCCGACGCCCTGATGGTGGAGCGGTCCAACGAGGCGATCCTCGTCGACGGCCGGGCGAGCATCCGCTACCGCGGCCGGATCGACGACCAGTACGGCTACGACTTCTCGCGCGACGCGCCGCGCGAGACGCCGCTCCGCGACGCGATCGACGCCGTCCTCGCCGGCAGCTCCGTCGCCGTCAAGGCGACGCCGGTCGCCGGCTGCCTGATCACGAAGGCCGAGCCGGCGAAGTCGAAGCTCGACGGGCTCGACCGCGTCCGCCCGGCGAACGCCGCGATCGCCGCCTGGCGCGACGAGCACGAACCGGCGCCCGAGATCGGGCCGGTCACCTACCACCGCGACGTCGCCCCGATCGTCCAACAGCGCTGCCAGGGCTGCCACCGTCCCGGGCAGGTCGGCGGCTTCGACCTCGTCACCTTCGACGACGCCTTCCGGCACTCGGCGATGATGGCCGAGGTGGTCGAGCAGCGCCGGATGCCCCCGTGGCATGCCGATCCGCGCCACGGCGCGTTCGCCAACGACCGCCATCTCCCCGCCCGCGACCGGGCCACGCTCCTGGCCTGGGTGAAGCAGGGCTGCCCGGAGGGCAATCCCGCCGATGGCCCGGCGCCCACGTCGTGGCCCGAGGGCTGGACGATCGGCACGCCCGACGTCGTCTTCGAGATCCCCGAGATCACCACCGTCCCCGCCCAGGGAACGATGCCCTACGTCCACGTCTCGGTGCCGACCAACTTCACCGAAGACACCTGGATCCAGGCCGCCGAGGCCCGCCCCGGCGATGCCGGCGTGGTCCACCACATCATCGTGTTCGTCGTCCCCCCCGGGGGCGACCGGGGCCGGGCGCTGTTCGGCGGCGGCCACCTCTGCGGCTACGCGCCGGGCGACATGCCGAGCATCTTCCCGCCGGGGACGGCGAAGAAGATCGCCGCCGGCAGCGAGCTGATCTTCCAGCTCCACTACACCCCCAACGGCAAGGCGACGACCGACCGCTCGAAGGTCGGCTTCATCCTCGCCAAGGAGCCGCCGTCGCGCGAGGCGCTGACGATCGGGATCGCCAATCCCGGGTTCGTGATCCCGCCGGGCGCGCCCGAGCATCCGGTGCGTTCGCAGCAGCTGTTCCGCCAGGACGTGCGCCTGCTGTCGTTCATGCCCCACATGCATCTCCGCGGCCGCTCGTTCCGCTACACGCTGACGCCTCCGGGCGACGGCGCGGCGCCCGAGGTGCTGCTCGACGTGCCGGCGTTCGACTTCGGCTGGCAGAGCTACTACGTCCTCTCCGAGCCGCGGATCCTGCCGAAGGGGTCGTTGCTCGTCTGCGACGCGACGTTCGACAATTCATCGGGCAATCCGGCCAATCCCGATCCCACGAGCGTCGTCAGCTGGGGCGAGCAGACGTGGGAGGAGATGATGATCGGCTACATCGACATCGACGTGCCGGTGGGCACGTGGAAGCCGGAAGGCTCCGGCGGACCGGGCGGCCAGCGCCGTCGGCGCGCCGAAGGGGGCGAGTAGGGCCCTTATGATGGCGCCGTTCGGCGACGACGAAGGCGCGGCGATCATCGGCCCCGAAGCGTACGGGCAGTACGCCGCCAAGGCGCGGCTCATGGAGGCGTTTGTCGCCGAGATCCGCCGGCGGATCGCAGCCGGCGAGTCGGCCGAAGCGGCCTACGACGGCGCGCGGGCCGACTTCGCGGCGTTGGCCTCGGCAGACGACGTGCCCCCGGCTCCCACCCCGTGAACGACCGACGCACGCCCCCCGATCCCGCTGCCACCGACCAGGCCAGCGCGCGGACCGAATTCCGCTGGCTCGCCGGGCTCGCCGCCCCGTACCGCGGCCGGCTGGCGATCGCCTTCCTCTCGATGCTCCTCACCGGTGCCGCCGGCCTCGTCGTGCCGCGGTTCGCCGGGCAGGCGGTCGATGCCGTCCTCGTCGAACGGAGCGTCGCCGGCCTGCGGCTCTGGATCCTCACGCTGGTCGGGCTGTACGTCGCCGTCGCGGTCCTCGACTACCTCGAGGCCTACCTGCTCCGCTCGACGGCCGCGCGCGTGCTCCGCGACCTCCGCCAACGGCTCCATACCCACCTTCTCTCCCTCTCCCCGGCGTTCTACGAGCGCGAGCGCGTCGGTGAGCTCGTCTCGCGCCTCTCCGCCGACATCGGCACGATCGGCGAGGTGCTCACCGGCAGCATCGTCGGCGCTGCCCAGCAGGGATTCGTCCTCGCGGGGGCGCTGGTGCTGATGGTCTGGATCCATCCCCTCCTCACCGGCGTGATGCTGCTGGCGATCCCGCCGATCGCCGTCGCCGC
This sequence comes from Planctomycetota bacterium, assembly GCA_018970785.1. GTDB lineage: Bacteria > Planctomycetota > Planctomycetia > Pirellulales > UBA1268 > F1-20-MAGs016. The sequence goes on along the minus strand of JAGWVR010000058.1, from coordinate 11,187 downwards.
CGTGCTCTTCGGGACGCGCTTCGCGCGCCTCTCCAAGGAGCGCCAGGATCTCGTCGCCCAAAGCACCGTCGCCGCCGAGGAATCGCTCGCCGGGATCCGCACCGTGCAGGCCTTCGGCCGCGAGGCGCTGGAACGCGAGCGCTACGGCCGGTCGATCGACGCCGTGCTCGCCCTGTCGCTGCGCCTGGCGCACCTCTGGGGTGCCTACCAGGCGCTGGTCTCGATGCTCGCCTTCACCGCCGTCACGCTCGTCATCTGGTACGGCGCGTCGCTGCTCCTGGCCGACGAGCTGACCCCCGGCGAGCTGACGAGCTTCATGCTCTACACCGGCAGCGCCGGGGCCGCGATCGCCTCCCTGACGCACGTCTGGGGAAGCCTCAAGGGCGCCGCCGGGTCGACGCGCCGCGTGCGCGACCTGCTCGCCACCGCGCCGCTGGTCGCCGACCCGCCGGCGCCGCGGGCGCTGGTCGCCCCGCGGTCGTTCGCCTTCGAAGGGGTGAGCTTCGCCTACGCGTCGAACCCCGACACCCTGGCGCTCGACTCGGTCTCGCTGCGCGCGGCGCCGGGCGACGTGATCGCGCTGGTCGGCCCGAGCGGGGGCGGGAAGACGACGCTCGCGAGCCTGCTGGTGCGGTTCTACGACCCGCAGCGCGGGAGCGTGCGCGTCGGCGGCGTCGACGTCCGCGAGGTGCGCCTCGCCGACCTCCGCGCGGCGATCGGCTACGTCACCCAGGACGTGTTCCTGTTCGGCGGCACCGTCGCCGAGAACCTCCGCTACGGCAAGCCCGACGCCACGCCCGACGAGCTGCGTGCCGCGGCCGAGGCCGCCCACGCCCTGGCGTTCGTCGAGGCGTTGCCCGACGGCTTCGAGACGGTCCTCGGCGAGCGCGGCGTGCGCCTCTCGGCCGGCCAGCGCCAGCGGCTCGCGATCGCGCGCGTGATCCTCGAAAACCCCGGAATCGTCGTCCTCGACGAGGCGACCAGCGCCCTCGACGCCGAGTCGGAGCACGCCGTCGGCCAGGCCTTCGAGCGCCTCCTCGAGGGGCGGACGACGCTCGTCATCGCCCACCGCCTCGCGACCGTCCGCCGGGCGACCGCCGTCGTCGTCCTCGACGCCGGCCGGATCGTCGAGCAGGGAACGCACGACGAGCTCCTCGCCACCAACGGCACCTACCGCCGGCTGTGCGCGCTGCAGATGCTCGTGTGACCGACCATCACCCGGGCGTGCCCGAAGCTGACCGCCACCCGCCAAGGGCGCGGTTGGTGGTGGATGGCCGGCCCGCTCGGCCCGCGAGATCGATCACGATGGACGGGCGATGCGGCGAACCATCTCCCTGATGTCGTATCTGATCCGATCCCAATCGAGTGGTCGCAGCATCATCGGCATCGGGTCCGTTTCCGCACTGTCGAAGTAACTGAGGCCCGCCAGCACCCGGGCGGTATCGGTCACGCGGAACCGCCGGCAATAGCAATCGAGCATTGCCTCGAGCGGGAGCGATCGGCTCAAGGCATGGACATCGACGAAGTCCTTCTTCGTGCCTCGCTGTGCGACGGCGAGCAGTTTCATCGCCGCCAGATCGGGGCACGAGGCGAGACGGCACCCGTATTCGGGCCAATCAACCGTGGGCTCGAGCAGCGGCGGACGAAACTCGAGGAAACTCACGCGCACTCCCGCGACCCGCCCATGCACCGTGCCTCCCGCGAGGGAGGTCGTTTCCAGGTCCACTCCGAGGTGCCGCAGCGCATCGGAAACGTCGACGGCGGCAACCGGGAATCGGCCCGTGAACCAGTCGAAGTCGATCGACCTGCGGTGCCCGAGGTGGAGGGCGACGGCGGTTCCGCCCGCCAGATGGAAGCCGAGCGCGGTCGCCGCCGGGCCCACGGTGCGGAGGCACGCGCGCTGCTCCTCGGGGAGCACCTCGACGTGGATCACGACACCGCATCCTCCCACAACCTTCGCTCCGGCGCGGCCAGCCACCGGTCGACTTGATCGTCAGGCAAGCCGATCACCGTCTGCCAAAACCGCAACTGCGGTCCGGACAGCTGCCGCCCTTCGTGCCGTGAGATCCATTCGCGGATGCAGTCGTCGCCATACCGCGACCGCACCCAGCGGAGCGCGTCCAGCGTCCCCGCGGAGAGAACGCGTCCGATGACGAAGTCGCCGTGCCGCACCGAGTCGACAGCGGTGGCATCCACGTCCCAGAGCAGAGACGCCACGTATGCCGGGAGCGGTGCCGTGGTCGGGTGAGTCATGCTCGGATTCTACCTTCGGTCGGCTGTTCCCATTCCACCGTCACCCCGCCGATCCCGCGGGGTGCGGTCTGCCGCGCTTCGCGATGCTCAACCGGCCGGCAGCCGGTGGTCCGCCGCGATCGCGCCCAGATCGGCGAACCCGGCGCGCTCGCCGGCCGCGGCGACGGCATCGCAGATCGCGTCGAGCGTGCGGAACCGCGGATCGACGACGTTCAGACAGGCCGGGTGGCCGAGGAAGTCGAACACGCCCCCGTCGGCGATCACGCGCTCGACGCACCGCTTCGTCACCGCCACGAAGGCGTCGAGCGACCAGCGGCCGTTGCGGAAGGCGCCGATGTCGCTCACCGGGCTCATCGGGATCTCGACCAGCCCGCTGGGATAGGCGAACGGCTGGGCGCGGGTCTGCGCGGCGACGATGTCGGCGATCACGGGCTCGGAGGGATCGGTGCCGGGTGGCGAGTTGGCATGGGCCGGATAGAGGCTGCTCACCCAGGGAAAGCCGAGGTCGAGGAGCATCCGCTGGAGGTCGTCGCGGCCGCGGAGACCGTCGGCGAATCCCCCCGGCGTGCGGAACCCCGCCGGCACGATCCCGAGCCGGTCGCGGAGCGCCGCGGTGGTGAGGACGATGTTCTCGCGGATCACGTCGGCCGGCGCCCGCCCCGCGACGAGCCACGGGGCGCGCTGGAAGCGGTACTGCAGGTCGGTGGCGCTCGCCGCCAGGAGGGCGACATGGTCGTAGGTGTGGTTGCCGATCGGGTGGCCGGCGCGGTGGATCCGCTCGAGCCACGTCACGTCGGCCTGCTCGAGCGCCCGGCCGACGAGGAAGAAGTGGATCCGGCCCCCGCGCGCGGCGACGCGCTCGGCCGCGGCGACGGCGTAGTCCTTCGTGGCGGTGTCGAGATTCCCCTTCTCGTAGTCCCAGTGGGTGTCTTCCCAGCGCGGGAAGTTGCGCGCCATCTCGAGGTCGAGCGTGATCGCGATCCGCGCCTTCCGCGGCGGCGCGGCGGCGACCGGCGCCGCGGCGAGGGCGCCGGCCGCGAGGAGGTGGCGGCGGGACAGGGTCACGGACGCGCCTCCGTGAGCGGGCGGATCCAGGAGACCTGGGTGACGAGCTGCTGGAGCGAGGCCAGCGCCAGCGCCGCCGTGACCGCCTCGCGCGGCGAGCGGTTGGCGGGAAAGGTCGCCAGCGTCGCATCGCCGACGAGAAACACGTTGAAGTCGCGCGACAGGTTCTCGTAGCCGGCGGTGGTCTTGCAGTAGCACATGTCGGTCGCGTAGCCGGCGAGAAGGACGTGGCGCACGCCGCGGGCGCGGAGGAAGTCGCGGAGCGGCTCGTAGCCCTCGTCGTCGTAGGCGACGACGTCGTCGGGATCGACGTCGAGGTCGGCGGTGACGGGGATCGGCAGCCTCCAGAAGCCGGCCGGGTCGAACCGGTCGCCGGCATCGAGGCCGGGAAACTGCCGGAAGTAATCGCGCACCGGGTGGCTCGCCGACAGCGCGAGCGTGTCGGGGAGCGCCCCGCCGCGGTAGTCGAATGCCGCCAGCGCCGCCTTCAGCTCCGCCTGGCCGGCCGCGCGCTGGTCGGCATCGGGGCGGTGGTCGAACGACCGGTAGCAGCGCGCGCGGATCGGGTCGCGCTTCCCCGGCAGGCTGTAGACGACGCTGTCGACGAGGCCCCGGAGGCGGTTGACCAGCGGCCGCACCACCTCGTGGGTGTGGCGGCCGGCGAGGGCGTTTTTCCGCGGCGTGCAGAAGTCGGCAACGCCGGCCGGCTCCGGCGTCCGCCAGCCCTGCCCGTCGTCGATCCCCCAGGGGTGGACGACGACCAGCGCCGTCGCCGCGGCGCGGAGCGTGTTGGGGATCTCGACGATCCCCCGGGCGTTGTACGAGAAGCGCCAGGCGCGGACGGCGAGGTCGCCCCCGTCGTCGGTCACGAGCGGAGGTGCCTCGAAGTGCCGCTCCTCGACGAGCGGCGCGCACCACTCGGGATGGTCGGCGAGGAGCGGCTGCGGCCGCTCGATCGGTACGAGCCGGTTGGCATAGTCGCGGACGGCGGCCGGCTCGCCGGCGGCGGCGGTGCACGCCAGCAGGATCGCGCCGAGAAACGGCGTCGCACGCGGCATCGAGTCACTCCTTCCGTTCGAGGTAGGCGAACAGGTCGCGCAGCTCCTGCGGCGACAGCGGCAGGAGGATGTCGGCCGGCATCAGCGACAGGGGCGATTCGTGGACCGCGGCGATCACACGCTCCGGCAGGTCGGTCACGGTCCCCTTCGCGTCGGTCAGGCGCAGGCCCCCCTCCGGGCGCGCCTGGGGGATCCCGGTGAGCACGCGGCCATCGGCCGTCTCGACCGTGACGGCGGCGTATTCGCGCCGGATCGTCGCCGACGGGTCGACAAGCGCGACGAGCAGCGCCTGGCGGTCGCCGCGGTTGGCGTTCGTCAGGTCGGGGCCGACACTCCCCCCGGTGCCGAACAGGCGGTGGCAGGTGCCGCAGTGCCGAGCGAACAGCGCCTCCCCCGCCGCGGCATCGCCGGGGGCGGCGCGGAGGTCGTTGGTCAGCCGCCGGACGACGGCGAGCGCCTCCTCCGGCGTCGCCTGACGCAGCCGCCCCCAGTGGCGGCCGACGATCGCGTCGAGCGCCGGATCGGCGAACCGGGCGACGCCACGCACCTCCTCGAGGTCGATTGTCGACGCCGGGATTTCTCCCCGCTCGACGCTCGCGAGCAACTCCCGCGCGCCGTCGGCGCGCGAGAGGAGCGCCCGGCGCAGCGCCGCGGCGATGCTCCCGTCGGCCTCGGTCCGCAGCCGGGCGACGAACGCCTGCGGCACGCGCGGGTCGGCCGCGGAGCCGAGCAGCGCGACGAGCGCCGTGGCGACAGCCGGGTCGGTGCAGCCGGGCAGTTCGCCGCGCGCGCGCGCCAGCGACTCCTCGTCGCCGGTGCCGACGAGCGTCCCGAGCGCGGCGGCGCGCCGCGCCGCCGGTTCGGCCGCCCCGAACGCGGTGGCGCGCACCGCGGCCAGCGCCGGCGGATGGCGGCAGGCGACCGCGAGGCGCGTGAGGACGTCGTCGTGGGGCGTGCCCTCCCAGGCGGCGACGATCGCGCGGCCAAGCGCGCCGCCGGCCAGCGCCACGCCGTCGGCGGGCCGCTCGGCGATCCCCGTGGCGGCATGCCCCCAGGCAGCGAGCCTGTCGGCGGCGGTCGGGGCGGCGGCGAGCAGCGCGAGGGCAGCCTCGTCGCCGGCGCTCGAGCCGGTCGCCGCAGAGCGCCTGATGAGCCGGGGGAGGAGCGCGCGGCGGCCGAGCGGCGACGCCCAGGCGGTCGGCCGCACGAACCGGCGCAGGACCTCGCCGGCCCCGGCATCGGCATGGGCCTCGACCGCCCACCACCACAGCAGCTCCATCCGCGGGTCGCCGGCGTCGATACCGCGGATGACGTTGGCATTGACCAGCGGCAGCGCGACGGCCGCGGGGAGCCGGGCGGCGGTCGCAGCCAGTTGGCGGCGGACGGTGACGTCGGGCTCTTCCTCCGCGAACCGGTCGAGCCGGTGGGCGGCGGTCTCCGACACCGTCCCGGCGTCGCCGAGGAGGCGCACCGCCCAGGCGCGGACCGCCGCGTGCGGGCTGTCGAGCAGCCGCACGAACAGGTCTTCGTCGGCGGCGCCGAGGCTGGCGAGCGTCCACAGCGCCTCGAGCGCCGTCGCCTCGGTGGCGGCGGTGGTGGCGCGCCTCTCGAGCGCCGGCAGGAGCGGCGCGGTGGCGGCAGGATCGATGCCGTGGCGGCGGACCAGCTCGCGGCGGGCGCGGCGCGTGAACCACTGCGCCGGGTGGTCGTGGTCGGCGAGGAGCTCGTCGAGCGTGAGCGCCGCCGGGTCGCCGACGGCCACGGGGGGCGTGTCGGTGCCGGCGATCCGGTAGATCCGGCCGTTGGAGCGGTCCCATTCGGCGTCGGGGTCGGGGTGGGCGGTGCGGCCGTCGCACCAGTCGGTCACCCAGATCGACCCGTCGGGGGCGGCGGCGAGGTCGGTGGGGGCGAACCACGGATCGGTCGATTCGAGGAGCGCGCCGCCGTCGCGGGTCCGGATCCCGGAGCCGTCGGCGACGAGGTCGTGCCAGCGCACGGCGTGGCCGAGGAGGTCGCCGGCGACGTACCGGCCGCGGAGCCATGCCGGCAGCGTCGTGCCCCGTTCCACGATCCCGCCGACGGTCACGTGGCCCCCCTGAAAATTCTCGTGGGGGGCGTGGTCGAGCCAGCCGTAGGCGAAGCGGTTGCGGAGCGGGCCGTGCTTGGCGAACGCCTTCACGAACGACGCCCCCTGGAGGCCGTGGACGAGGACATGCCCGCCCCAATTGGTCGCGTAGAGCAGCTCGCCGTGCGGGTCGAAGTCGAGCCCCCAGGAGTTGCCGCCCCCCTCGCAGAACAGCTCGAAGCGCCGCGACGGCGGGTGGTAGCGCCACACCCCCTGCTGGAACTCGATCCCGCGGATCCGCGCCGTGACCGTGCTTCCCTGGCAGCCATACAGCCAGCCGTCGGGGCCGAACACGAGCGAGTTGGCGACGCTGTGGGCGTCTTGCATCCCGAATCCCGACAGCAGCACCTCGGGGTCGCCGTCGGGGCGGTCGTCGCGGTCGCGGTCGGGATAGAACAGCAGGTAGGGGACGTTGAGGACGTAGACGCCGCCGTCGCCGAAGGCGATCCCGGTGGCGAGGTTGAGGCCGTCGACGAAGTCGGTGCCCGACTCGTAGCGGCCATCGCCGTCCTCGTCGGCGAGGATCGTGATCCGGTCGGCGCCGCGCGGGCCGTGGGGGGGTGGTTCGGGGACGCGGTCGTATTCGGTGCGCGAGTAGCGATCGACGGCGACGCGCTCCAGTCCAGCGGGGTTGGGGTACTGGAGGTACTGGATCACCCACGGCCGGCCGCGGTCGTCGAATTCGACGGCGACGGGCTGGCGGACGACCGGCTCGTGGGCGACGAGGCCGACGGTGCATCCTGCCGCCACGCGCATCGCGGCGAGCGCCTCCTCGGGCGTCGGCCCGGCGGCGGGGGCGATCGCCGGCAGCAGGACCATGACCACGCACCCGGCCAGACCAGCCCCCGCTGCCGGGCCGGGTCGCCGCGTGGCGGGTGTCGCGCGCGATCGCGTTGCTGCGTCGGTCATCGCCTCCCTCCGGCGGCGGCGTGCCGCACGGCACCAGCCTACCGAAGCGCGGGGGGCGATGGGGACCGCTGGCCGGGTTTCATGGCCAACGTACGGGGGCCCGCCATCCGTCATGAACACTCGGCCGAATACTCCTCCTCGAGCACTTGCAATTGCGATCGGTCGGATTCCAGCTCGCTTCGCAGCCGCACGATGTTCGCCCGCACTTCCTCGATTTTTGGGTCGTCCCGCGGTTCCTGGCCTTCCAGTTCGCGCAGTCGCTCCGACTCGCTCTCGAGCAGTGTGCGCTTTCGACTGATTTCCCGTAGTGTGCCGGCGATCATCCGGGCAAAGTCGTCACAGATCCTGACGCCCGCCGACCGCACACGGGCCGTAGTTTTCATCCGGTCGACACCGGCCTGAAACAGCCGCCCGGCAGCGTTTTCATAAACCCTTCGAAGCGCGGCGTCGGTGGCGGCTTTCGCCGCCGTCTGGAAGTGAACCCCGAGGCGCATCTGGACGAGCGGCACTTCATTCGGTCGAGGAGGGCGCGGTGGCTGCGGTACCAGGTGGTCCAGGTCCGGCACTGGCAACGGTCGCCACGTACCGCACCACTCATCAACGAGCATCTCGATCCGCTTCTCGATCGCGGCCCGCGTCGCCTTCGCCACTCCCTCGGGGAGGACATCGGCGACCTGCGCCTGCGACAGTGCCGGCCCGATCGCCGAACCGGACAGGAAAGCGGCATACCAATCGATCGGATCGGCCACTCCGCCACAACTGGCGATCCCCGTATGGCCGGATGCCGCAAGCCACGGATCGGGCAACGGCCCCGCGGCCGGAAGCTCCCGGCTCCCTCGAGCGCGCTCGAGCGAACCCGTCCCTGCAGAAGCTCGCGGCGACTCGCCGCAGCCACAGCTCCCGTGTGCCGCCACCCGGGCACGGTACGAAACCGCGTCGATCAGGACGGCCATGTCTTCCGGTGTCATCGTGATTCGCGTTGCCATCTGCGTGTCCTCCGCTTCGTTGCGGCCCGGCTACCACCGCCGACACGCTGCCGAAGGTGCGCCAGGCGTTGTAAGAACGGTAGGGGGAGAGGCTGTCGGCAGTCCGCCTGACCCAGCGCGGCGTCCTCCCATCTGCCCTCTCCAGTCGCAATGTCTGCCTCCCACCCATCCGGCGTCATACGATCGTGATGCCGCCGACAAGTTCGGCGGCGAGATTGCCATTTCCGACGTTGTCAGTGAAAGCGTTGGCAGCAATCGCGATCATCGCCTTGCCTTTGAACGGTGCCCGAGCCTTGAATGTGACCGTGTACTCCGTGTCGGAGACCCGGACGAAGCTCGACAGGGTACCGTTGGTGAGTGTGATCGATGCCACCGTGAACGTCACCGACGGCTCCGACAGGGTGAATCGGATCGTCGTCTGCGCCCCAGCCGCCAGCGTGGCCGCACCGCTGGTGATGGCCACGGTCGGGACAACGGTGTCGAAACGAACGGGGTTTTCCAACAGCCCGACGGCGTTCGGATTGCCGGCGCTGTCCCTGAACATCCCTGTGTTGACCGTCACGCGCGCGAGCCCCGCCTTGACGTCCGCGGGGGGCGTGAACACTGCCGTGAAGATCCTTCCCGACCCGGTAAACGGTGACAGCCTTCCCCCGGTTCCGGTGATCGTCACGGCGGAGGGATCGACGAGCGCGGCATCCTCGGAGAGCATGAGCGTGATGGTCGCCGTCTCGCCAACCCTCAGTGCCCGCGGCATGCTGCTCCTTATGGTCAGGCGCGGGCCGACCGTGTCGATCGTGATGGGCGACGCGATCACTCCCGCGACATTCGGGTTGCCGGCGGCATCAGTGAACACCCCGGGCGCGATCGTCACTACCGCAGTCGCACCCGCGGATGGCGTCGGGGTGAACGTGGCCGTGTAGACCCTTCCTGAACCGGAAAAACTCGACAGCGTGCCACCGGAAGCATTGACATCCGACACGTCGAAGTTCGTCGCATCCTCTGAAAGTGTGAACGACAGCCGGGCTGTCTCACCGGCCTTGAGGGTCGACTTGTCACTGGCGATCGTCACCGAGGGGGCAAGGTTGTCGATCACGATCGGTGGCGAGACTGACATGGCCGTGTTGAACGCTCCGAACTGATCGCTGAACGTGCCTGAATTGACCCTCACCCTTCCCAGCCCGGATGGACCGGCCGTGAACGTCGCCGTGTAGATCGTTCCCGACCCACTCAGCGGTCCGATCACGCCGCCCGTCGCGATGATGTCGGCGGTGGTGAAATCGGTCGACGGTGCGGAGAGAGTGAAGGTGATGGTCGAGGTCTGTCCGGATCGCAGCACGGCTGCACTCGACGAGATCGTCACCCGCGGAGCGACTCGGGACTCGAGGTAGGCGTACTTGGGTCCGGGGAAAAAGCCGCTCCCGTCGTAAGGCGTCGCCGAAGGACCGTACATGAATGCGAACGCGTGGCCATTCTCTGGCAGTGTCGGGCCCTTGACGACATCGAACCAGTTTTGGTTATAGAACGCGTGGTCGGGCCAGCTGTCCGGCAGCGATCCGGTGAGAAATGGGTATCCGATTCCTGACCGTGATGGCTGATATCCGTCGATTGCCGTTACTTCGAGAGTACCTGCCAGTTGTGCATAGCCGCCAGTGAGCCCATGGACGAGGCGATCGACCTTCCCATCACCGCCAACGTCGATACCCAAGGTGCCACTGGTCTGTTGGATGTACTTTCCCCCAACGCGAATCTCACCGATGGCGCCGCGGCCGCCCGGGAGAACCATACCGCCATTCACGAGGTCACCGGTGATCGTCCCGGAGCCGGTGATCGTCCCACCATTGATTTTCACGAGACCGGGCATCGTTCCGCCAGCCATGCGGAGCTCGCCCGCGTTCTGCTGATACCCATATGATGTCATGATGCGGCTACCGACCATTGGCATGACCACACCCTGATTCACGAGCGTTGGCATGACCACACCCTGACCCACGAGCGCACTTTCAGTAATAACGAGATCGCCACCGTTTTCAGCCTTGAGCACTCCCTCGTTGACGAACGTGTTCCCGGTGCCTGAGTGGATGACCAGATCTTCGCCAGGCACGTCCGCCGTGATCGTGCCTCGATTGACGATGAACTTGGGCGCGGAACGGCCAGCATGGAGATCGATGGATCCCCCACTGCCGCGAATCGTGATCCCTGCCCCAATCGTCAGCGTCATGCCATCGGTGGCGGTTTTGATCTGGCTTACCTCGCTTCCGACGCTGTCGAAGATGACGGTCCCCGTACCACCGAGCGTCTGTGTACCGATGAACTCGACCCAGGCACGCCTGCCGAGTGTCATCGTTCCGTGGAGGTCGAGCCCGTTGAGAACTCGGACGCGGGTCTCTCCCGTGGCCGTGTGGATCGAACCATTCACCGTGACGTTGTCGAGGACGGACTGCGCCTCAGAATGACTGTTACCGGCGAGCACGAGCTTCGCGCCCCCTGTCGCTGTCAACACGGTGTTTTTGAGCGTTCCCGCGCCCAGCACGATGTCGCGGCTGGTTCGAATCTCCGCCACCGTCACGAGGCCGGAAAGCATGATCGGCGGCGTCGTGCCCGTGTTTTCGATGATGGCAACGTCGCCTGCGACCGGCAGCATGTCACCTTGCCAGTTGGCCTTGTCGAGGAAGCTCGTGCCGTTACCGGTCGGGCCCCCGTCCCAGACGATCGTCGCGAGCATGGCCCGCGGCTCGAGGCCCTCGGTCATGAGCGAACGGCCCCGCCGATCACGTCGCGTTGCCGACCGCGG
>JAGWVR010000057.1 GCA_018970785.1 Planctomycetota bacterium | reverse complement strand
CGCAGCCATGGATGGCGAAGCGAAGTCGACATCCGAGCGAGCGGGAGGCCTGGAGGGCCGACGCGAGCGTCCGGCGACGGGGCGTGGGCAGTCCCGACCCATGGCCAGTCGCGATTGAAAGCCACACCCCGGCACTGACAGGGCGAGAGCCTCACGCCCGTGTGTCAGCCTCGGCAGTACGATGCTGCCCGCGGTTGACCCACATCCTGGAGGAGGCCACGTCATGACCGGTCGTCGGCGTTTGCATGCAGCTGCGGGGCTGGCGCTGCTCATCGGCATCGCGCGTGGCGGATCAGGGGTGGCCCACGGCGACCCGCTGCCGGGCACCGCGACGCTCGATCTCCCCGGATCGCTCGACGAGGTGATGGTCGCCGGGATCGACCGGTTTCTCCTCGATCGCACCGCGGCAGAGAAGGGGGCCAGACGGGCCACATGGGAGCGGGCGCTCGCCGATGCCGCCGGGCGCGACGCCTTCCGCGCCGATGCCCGCACCCGGCTGCGGGCGATCCTCGGCGTCGTCGACGAGCGCGTGCACGACGCGGGGGTGTTCCTCCACGGCGCGCCGGGCCCGCGGGTCGAACTCGCCGCGACCGGCGAGTGGACGGCGCTTGCCGTGTCGTTCCCGGCGCTCGAGGGGGTGCAGGCCGAAGGGATCGCCCTCGTGCCCGGAGGCACGCCGCCACGGGCCTGGGTCGTCGCGGTGCCCGACTGCGATTTGACCCCCGAGGCGTTCGCCGGGCTCGTCGCCGACGACGGGCCCGCCGGTGCGGCGAGCCGGCTGCCGCGGGTCCTCGTCGCCGCCGGGTGTGGTGTCTTCATCCCGGCGATCCTCGACCGCACGGCCGAGTTCTCCGGGAACCAGCGTGTGCGTTTCACGAACCAACCGCACCGTGAATACGCCTACCGCCCCGCGTTCGAACTCGGCCGCCACCCGCTCGGCTACGAGATCCAGAAGATCCTCGCCGCCGTCGACCGGATCGAGGCGGCCGCGGCGCCGGGGAAGCCGGCGGCGGTCGGTGTCTGCGGCGTGGGGGAGGGGGGGCGGCTCGCGCTGCTGGCGGCGGCGTGCGACGAGCGGATCGACGCAGCGCTCGTCTGCGGGGCGTTCGGCCCGCGCGAGACGACCTGGCAGGAGCCGATCGATCGCAACGTGTGGCGCCTGCTCACGACCGCTTCCGACGCCGAGGTCGCGGCGCTCGTGCTGCCGCGGGCGCTGGTCATCGAGGCCGCCGTCGCCGACGCGTTCGCCGGCCCGGTGCCCCCCGCGCCGGGCCGCGGCGGCGGCGCGGCACCGGGAACGATCGCGCCGGTGCCGGCCGGCGATTTCGCCGACGAGGCCGGCCAGGCGCGCGCCTACGCCGCGCGCCTCGGTGCGGAGCGTCGCCTCACGGTCGTCGGTGATCCGGCGGCTCCGGGACCGGCCGGTGATCCCGCCGGGCTGCGGGCGTTTCTCGCCGGCGTGGGAATCGACGCCGCGGGATCGGCGCTGGCAACTCCCGCGGCGCCGCTCGACGCCGGCGCGGTGGCGGCTGCCGCCCGGCAGCGCCAGCGCCGCCAACTCGACGAGATCTCACGCCACACCCAGCGGCTCCTCGAATGGTCGGCCGCGGCCCGGGCCCGCGACTGGCAGGAGGTGATCGCCGCGGCGCAGCGGAAGGACCGTGCTGCGGCCGAGGCGGCGCTCGGGCCGCAGCGCGAGCGGATCCGTGCCGAGCTGATCGGGCGGCTCCCCGATCCCTCGATGCCGCTCGGTGTGCGCTCGCGACAGGTGCTCGACGACCCGGCGTTCACCGGCTGGGAGGTGACGGTCGACGTTTTTCCCGACGTGATCGCCGGGGGGATCCTCCTCGTGCCCAAGGGCATCCCGGCGGGCGAGCGCCGGCCGGCGGTGGTCTGCCAGCACGGCCTCGAGGGGGTGCCAATGGACACGATCACCGGCGCGGGCAACGCCCATGTGGTCTACAAGGGGTTCGCTGCCGCGCTCGCCCGGCGCGGCTACGTGACGTTCGCCCCGCAGAACCCCTACCGCGGCGGCGACCAGTTCCGCACGCTGCAGCGCAAGGCCAATCCGCTCGGCCTGTCGCTGTTTTCGTTCATCATTCCGCAGCACGGGAGGATCCTCGACTTCCTCGGCACGCTTCCCGAGGTCGATCCGGCGCGGATCGGTTTCTACGGGCTCTCCTACGGCGGCAAGACGGCGATGCGCGTGCCGCCGTTCGAGCCCCGCTACCGGCTCTCGATCTGCTCGGCCGACTACGACGAGTGGGTGCGGAAGATCGCCGTCGATCATGCCCCCTACAGCTACGTGTTCACCGGCGAATACGAGATCTTCGAGTGGAACATGGGGCATCTGGCCAACTACGCGGAGCTGTCGTGGCTGATCTGGCCGCGGCCGTTCATGGTCGAGCGCGGCCACGACGACGGCGTGGCGCCCGACGAATGGGTGGCGTGGGAATACGCGAAGACGCGGCGCCACTGGGTGAAGCTCGGGAATGCCGACGACTGTGCGATCGAATGGTTCGACGGCCCGCACGCGATCAACGGCGCGGGGACCTACGAATTCCTCGACCGCCACCTCGATCCCGATGGCAGGCTGCCGCGCGGGAAGTGAGGTCGCCCGGTCGGGGAGCGGTCAGCGCCCGGGCACCGGCTGGGTGGCGCGGAGGTAGGCGAACAGGTCGCGAACCTGCTGCGGGGAATAGTCGGCGAGCAACCCCGTCGGCATGATCGACTCGGGGCTGCGTTGCAGGTCCTCGATCGCCCCGCGCGGCAGGCTCTCGGTGCGGCCGTCGGCGAGGCGGAGGACGACGATCCCCGGATCCTCCTCGACGACGAACCCCGACAGCACACGTCCGTCGCCGGTGGCGATCACGGTCGTCTCGTAGCCCTCGCGGATCGTCGCGCTCGGCTGGACGACGTGCACGAGCAAGGCCCGTGGATCACCGCGGTCGTGGGAGGTGAGGTCGGGGCCGATCTGGCCCCCCGTGCCGAACAGGCGGTGGCACGTGCCGCAGCTCTTGGCGAACAGGTCGCGCCCCTCCACGGGGCTCCCGGAGCCGGCGGCGAGGATCGCGCCGAGCCGGTCGACTTCGGCGGCGGTCGCCGCGGTGATCCGCGCGGGGTCGCCCGGCGCACCGAACAGGCGTGCGGCGCGTGCGTCGACGCCGCCGCGGTGGAGCCTGAGGCGGTCGAGCGCTGCCTTGGGAAAGGCGGCGCGGTCGATCGCCCCCGATTCGACCGCGTCGAGGAGCCGGTCCGCCCAGCCGGCGCGTGACGCGAGCGTCGCGAGCACGGCTGCCGCCACCTCCGGCGGTGCCGCGGGCAGGATGTCGAGCAGGTGCCCGGCGATCCCGGGATCGTCCCATCCCTCGAGGGCCGCGATCGCCGTCACCCGCAGCGTGGGCTCGGCGCTGCCGGTGGCCAGATCGAGCAGCGCCGCGCGGGCCGCCGCAGGGCGGGTCTCGGCGAGCATCGCGACGTCGGCCGCGCGCTCGGTGGCGGGTGCGGTGTCGTCGCCGATCCGGGCCACGGCGTCGGCGACCGTCGCGGCGTCGCCGAGGCGCAGGCGCAGGGCGCGAGAGCCGCCACCGGCGCGGCCGATCGCGGCCAGCAGCTCGTCGGGGAGGGCGGCGGGGGGGCGCCCCGCGAAGGCCTCGTCGATCCCCGCCAGGAGCCGGGTCCTGGCGGCTCCGTCGGGGGCGGCGTCGAGCAGCGGGGCCAGCGCCACCCGGTCGCCTCGCGCGCCGGCGGCGAGCCGGCGCGCAAGGCGCTGCTGGAGCACGTCGCGGCCGAGCCTGGTTTCCCACAGCGGCCGCGCCGCGGGGCCGTGGTCGAGCGCGGCGAGCGTCGCGTCGCGGTCGAGGGAGATCAGGCGCTCGACGGCCCACCAGACCGACAGTGGCACGTGGATGTCGTCGGCATCGACGGCACTGTCGGCGGCGAGAATCGCCAGCACGACGCGCAGCGAGTCGCCGACCGGCAACCGGCGGGCGGTGGCGGCCAATTGGCTGCGGACGGCGGCGTCGGTCTCGCGCGTCGCCAGATCGCACAGCCCGGCGCGTGTCGCCGGCGACACTTCCCCGGCGTCGCCGGCGAGACGGATCGTCCACTGGCGCACCACGGGGGCGGCGTGGCCGAGCCAGGCAGCCCGTTCGGCGTCGGTCGGGGGAGCGAGCCTCCAGGCGGCACAGAGGTGTTCGAGGACTCCGGAGAAGGGAGGGGCCGCGGCCGCGAGCCGACGGACGATTTCGGGGCGTTGCCCAGCGGCGCCGCGGGCCACCAATTCCTCGAGCGCGGCGCGGCGGATCCAACGGACCGGGGCGCCGAGCCGCTCGACGAGGACGTCGTCGGCGAGGGACGCGAGGTCGGGAAGGGCGTGGGGGGCGTTGTCACGGGCCGCTAGACGCCAGACGCGGCCGCGCTCGCGGTCGATCCGCCCCTGGTAGTGGCTGGCGTGGTCGATCCGCTGCTCGTAGAAGTCGGCGACGTAGACGGCGCCGTCGGGGCCGAGCTGGATGTCGACCGGACGGAACCAGGGATCGCCGCAGGACAGCGGGATGCCGATGTCCTGCGTGGCGAGCGACGAGCGGTCGGGGCGGATCGCGGCGTGGACGACTTGCCCTTGGAGCGGGGCCACGCCCAACAGACCGCCAGCGTAGGTGGGGCCGAGCGCGGGCGAGTCGACGACGACCAACGCGTGGGTGAAGCGCGGGGCCGAGTGGTGGGCGATCGGCTCGAAGAATCCGAAGGCGAAGGGGTTGGAGAGTTCGCCGTGTTTCTCGAACCCCTTCCGTGAGTAGCCCCCCTGGATGTAGTGGAACCCCCGGGTGTCGCCGCCATTGTGGCCGGAGAGGAGCCGGCCGTCGGCGTCGAACTCGACGCCGAACGCGTTGCCTCCGCCCTCGGCGAAGATCTCGTAGCGCCCCGTGGGGGGGTGGTAGCGCCAGATGCACTGTCCGGTCGAGACCACCGGCGGGGCGTCGCTGCCGGGACGGCGAACCCGGGCGGTGACCGTGCTCCCCTGGGCGGCATACAGCCAACCGTCGGGACCGCGGCGGAGGTTGTTGGTGACCGAGTGGCTGTCCTCGATGCCGAAGCCCTCGAGATGGACGACCGGAGCGCCGTCGGGGCGGTCGTCGTGGTCGGCATCGGGATAGAAGAGCAGGTACGGCGGGTTGAGGACCCACACCCCGGCGGGGTCGAACTCGCAGCTCGTCGCCAGGCTGAGGCCGTCGACGAACACCCGATGGTGGTCGGGGATCCCGTCACCGTCGGTGTCTTCGTGAACGGTGATCCGGTCGCGGCCGGGATGATGGTGGGGTGGGGGGGCCGGGACCCGGTCGTACACCGAACGGAGAAAGGCATCGCGGCTGACCATCGTCAGGCCGGCCGGCTCCGGATATTGGATGTACTGGCAGACCCAGAGCCGGCCGCGGGAATCCCACTTGAGCGACAGCGGCTGGCTGATGAGCGGATCGGCGAGGATCGGGTCGACCCGCAGGCCATCCGCCACGCGAAACCGTCCCGCCTGGTCGCGACTGTCGAGGGGGCCGTCGTCATCGAGCCGCCGGAGCCGGGCCCTGAGGTCGGAGGCTGGAGAGACGGTGGCAAAGGCGGTCAGTTCTGCAGGGTCGGGAATGATTGCGGTGGGTTCTGCAGTGGTGGCGTACTGCCAGGGCCCCCCCAGCCCGATTCCCTCGTCGCCGGCGAACAGCGCGGGTATCGCGACGTTGAACCCGGTGCGGCCCCCACGGGACCAGACCACCACCTCGACGAGGTTGTTTTCACCAGGACGGAGCAGGTCGGCGGGCAGGTCGATTTCGTCGGCAGTGCCCAGTCCGCTGCGGTAGTCGGGGGGAAAACTGCCGCTGCGGCCGGCGAACCGGCCATTGATGCGGTATTCGAGGGCCGCGTCGAACGGCTCGAAAAACAGCCGACCCGGCCGGCCCCGCCACTGCTCCGGCACGTGGACCACGCAGCGGAGCGTCACCCGGCCGTCGGACCCCACCGGAGGCTGCCTGAGTCCGGCCGGGACGTCGATCGTTTTCCAGGGCGGGGCCGCGATGGCGACCGTGGGAGCGACGGCGAGCACGCCGAACCACAAGGCGACGGCCAGGCGGGCGAGGAACGCATGCCGGCTGCAGCGCATCGGTGCAGGCGTGCTCGGGGGGCGCGAAGTCATCGGGTCCTCCATGTCGGTCGATGTCGATCGACCGGGCGCGAGTCTGCATCCGGCGGCGGGCCGAATGAAGGGCGGAAGGGTCGTCGCCGGAAAGCCGCGACGCCGTCTTCCAACGCCCCACGGCGAGACCGACCAAGGAAAAATCGCTGGAATCCGACGGTTCGATCAATCGTAAGTCGAGAAAAAACCATCCAGATGGAGAGCTCTGGATGGATGGGGTGTCTGGGTGGTTTGGGAAGATTTACATGCCGGCGCCGAGTGTCTAGCCTGCCCTGGCGGTTTTGCCGGTTGGAACTCGTGGATGGTACCGCGTTCGCCCGATGAAAAACGGGAAGCGGGGTCAAGGAGGATCGCCCGATGTACGCGTCTGCCCGGATCGACGTCTTGCCAGTCGGCCGCCGACTGATTTTTCCGGTGGCGCTGGTGGCCGCCCTCGCCCCCCTGGCGGTCATCCAGGCTGCCGAAGGCTGGTTCACCCGGTTTGAAGATGCCATGGCGGTCGCCGACCGGACCGGCAAGCCCGTCCTGACGGTGTTCACAGGCAGCGACTGGTGCCCCCATTGCACGACGCTCGAGGAGAAAGTCCTCCAAAGCGAGACGTTCCGGGCCTGGGCCGACGGGCGGGTGGTCCTGCTCTCGATCGATCTGCCGCAAGCCGGCATTTCCCAGGCCGTGCGTCGGGAACGTTCGCTCGTCTGCAAGCGTTACGGCGTCAACACCTTCCCGAGCGTCGTCCTGCTCGCCCCGGATGGCGAAAAGATCACGTCCCAGGTGGGCTACACCGGTCAGCCGGCAAGCGAGTGGGTCGCTCACTTCGCCGCCCACACCGACTCCAGCGGCGTCTGCAAGTCGCTCGACGAGGCGGTCGTCCGGGCACGGGGTGCCAAACGGCCGATTCTCCTTGTCGTCTCCCGGGCCGGGGATTCGGCCGCCCGCACGAGCACCGCGTCGCTGATCAAGGATCCCGAGTTCGAGGCCCTCGCCAGCAACCACTTCGTCGTCGCCAGCGTCACGTCCGAAGCGGGTGGGGCGACGGAGGCGGCCCAATCGATGGAAAACCTCCTCGGCGGCGTCGAACTCCCCCCCGAGGCGGTCGAGGTGATCGTCACGGATGACGGCCAGACCCCGCTATTCAGCCAGTCAGGTTCCCAGTCCCCCTCGCGAGTGGTGATGGGGTTGCGGCGCTTCCTCGCCGCCCGCCAGGCGGCGCGGTCGGAGGAATCGAGCCGGCGCTGAGCCGGCGCCGGGTCCTGGGAAGACTCGTCAGGGGGCCACGCCACCCGGTTCACCGACGGCGATCGCCGGAACCGAGGCCACGTCGGCCTTCCGGATCAGGAACCGCGATGCCTCGCCGTTGATCTCCCCGATCGACCGCCGCAATTCGCCGAGCGACCGGGCGAAGACCTCGGTGGACGCCGCCGAGTCCTCCGCCCCGATGCGAAGTTTTTCCATCGCGTCGCGGATCTGGCGAACTCCCTGGGCCTGCGTCCGCATGCCGTCGTGAACGGTGTCGAGCGACTGGGTCACCGACTTCACCGGCTCGATGATCTGCCCGAGTTGCTCGCTGACCTGCGAGACCTCGGTGATCCGGGCGCTGACCTCGTTGCGGAAGCGGTCCATTTCCATCGTGCCGCTGGCGACGGCCGCCTGCATGTCGCGGACCATCCGCTCGATGTCCTTCGTGGCCAGCGCCGTCTGGTCGGCGAGCCGGCGGATCTCCTGGGCCACGATCCTAAACCCGCGCCCCGCCTCGCCGGCCTTCTCGGCTTCGATCGTCGCGTTGACGCTGAGAAGATTGGTCTGATCGGCGACCTTGGCGATCGTCGTGACGACGGTGGTGATGCCCGCGGCCCGCTGGCTGATCGTCGCCAGCTTCCGGGTGAAGGCGTTCATCGCCTCGTCGAGGTGCTGCATCGAGGTCGACATCCCGAGCAGTCCGTCGCGTCCCAGATCGGCCACTCGCGCCGCTTCGCGGGCGACGTCGGTGACGGCGCTGGTCGTGCTGAGGAGTTGTTCCCCCGTGGTCGCGATTTCGGTGACCGCCGCCGAGATGTCGGCCGCCGATCCACGGAAGCCGTGGATCGAGCGCTCCTGGCGTGCCAGGGCGATCGCGGCGTCCGACTCGGTCGACGACAGCCGCAGTCCGGCGTCCTGGATCCGACCGACGAGGCCGCGGAGCGAGTCCGACATCTCGCCGAAGGCCGCCAGCAACCGCCCGACCTCGTCGTCGCCCCCCTCCGGCACCGGCAGCGTGAGATCGCCGGCGGCGATCGATTCGGCGGCCATCATCGAGCGCCGCACAGGTTCGGCGATCGACCGCGCCAGCCACACGCCGCCGAGCAATCCCGGCAGCCCGACGAGCAGGCCGCTGGCCAGCGCCGCGACCGCCTGCCAGGCGAGCGATTCGCGGCTGGCACGGGTGGCGATCCGCACCAGCACCGCCCCCGCGGTCGCGCCGTCGTTGCGGCGGACGGGTGCTGCCACGACATACCCGTCGTCGTCGAATCGTCCCTCCGGGCGGCCGGCTGCCGCACCGGCGGCGATCAGCGCCGAGTCGGCGGCGTCGACAGGGCGGTCGGCGTCGGTGACGATGCCCCCGGTATCGACGCGCCGGGAAACGAGCGGCATCTGGCGCTCGTCGAGGATCCGCACCTCGACGACGTCGCCGGCGACGAGGTCGTGGACCAGACGCCGCAGGCCGAGGTTGCGGTCGATGCGGTCGAAGAACGTCGCCTCGACACCGACCTGGATGATCCGTGGACGGTCGACGCCGCCGACGCCGGCGTATTTGAAGATCTTGTCGTCGATCTCGCGCTGCCGCGATTCCTGCACCAGCCCCGGAATTCCCCCGTCGAGCAGCCGGTGGAAGACGTGGGCCTGAGGTTGCACCGTCGGGTCCGGGGAAAAGGTCCAGCCTTCCCCCTTGTCGTCGGTGTCGATGATCACGGTGCCTTGCTCATCGGTGGCGAGAAACTCGACGTTGCCCTGCGCGGCGATGCCGCGGAGCCGTGCGGTGATCTCGCCCGGGGCGAGCCCGGCCTTGACCCCCAGCGCCACCACTTCGGCCAGCAGCCGGGACTCGGTGAGCATCTGTTCGCCGATCTCCGCTTCGACGGCTCGCGGCACGTCGGCGGCGAGCGCCGCGGAACGGGCGAGCACCTCGGCGAGACGGTCACCGCCGCTGCGGACTTCGTCGAGGACCGCCCGGCGCGCGGCCCAGGTCTGCAACAGGCTGGTGACGACGATCGACGCCAACAGCAGCAGGCCGGCGATCAAGGCGATCCGTGAGCGGAGTGACATCAAGCGCGCTCCGGGAGGGACGGACGGTGCTCCGCCACGGTAGTCCCATCCGGTCCGTGATGCCACTGCCGCGCCGTCGGGGCCGACGGCGCGGTCGGCTCACGGGCGATCGAAGGTCACGAGCGTCACGCCCGCGCCGGCCGCTGGACCGGTGGGCATCGGCCGGGCCGCGGCATGGCGCAGCCGCTCGCCGACCCCACAGCCGCCGATCGGGAGAGCGAAAAACAGCGGTGCAGCCAGCCACGGCAGCCAGACGACCGCGGCCTCGTACCAACGGGTCGCCGGAGGGGAGCCGGAGGGGCGTGCAAGGAGGAAGCGGGAGCGCGGGTCGGGTGCCATGGGAGCGTCCGGGATGTGCCCGCGCGAGGCGCGCCAGGCGGCCCGGTGGGAATAGCGGTCCGGCGCCCGGCGATCAAGGCGAACCGCGCCTCTGGCAGCCCGTCGACAAAGTGATCGGCCGCCGGATGCGGCCGACGGCGACCCGGGGATTGGCCGAGGCGGGGATCGAACCCGCACGGAGATCGCTCTCCACGGGATTTTAAGTCCCGTGCGTCTGCCAGTTTCGCCACTCGGCCCGATCGTCGACGGCGGATCGTACCAACCAATCGGGTGCCGGGCCCGTCTGCCGTGGCTGCTACACTCTTGACCGGAACCGCCTCCCGGAATCTCCCGCGTGCCACCTCCCCCGCCGGCTGCCCTGCCGTTTCCCGGGATCGATGGGTTCCTCGGGACCCGGGCCTCGCTGGGGATGGATGTCGTCCTCGTCGGCCTGCTGGCGATCCTGCCGTTGCTGGCCTGGAGCGTGCATCTCGTCCGGGGCGGACGGTATGCCGCCCACAAGCGGATGCAGTTGGCGATCTTCGGCGTGCTGGTCGCGGCGATCGTCGTGTTCGAGATCGACATTCGCCTGGTGAGCGACTGGAAGCCGCGCGCCCGGCCGAGCCCCCACTGGCCGGGCGGGGTGCTCGCGGCGCTGGCCGTTCATCTCGTGTTCGCCGTCTCGACGCTCGGGTTGCTCGTGTGGGTGGTCGTCGAGGCGCTCCGCAGGTTTCCCGTGCCTCCATCCCCGGGGACCCACGGGCCGCGCCACCGCCGGTTCGCCCGCGTGGCGACGGTCGATCTGGTGCTCACGGCGGTCACCGGCAGCGTGTTCTACTGGCTCGCGTTCGTCAGTCGCTGACCGGCTCGCCGCCGTCTCCCCGGGGAAACGCCCGGCAGAGGAGAACGCCGCCGAAGTACAGCAGGCACAGCGGGATGGCGAGGAACAGCAGGCTGTAGGGATCGGCTGGGGTGAGGATCGCCGAGACGACGAAGATCACGACCACCGCCAGTCGCCACTGGGCGACGTAGGCGGCGACGTCGACGATCCCGATCCGTTCCAGGAAAAACATCACCAGCGGGAGTTGGAACCCGATCCCGAAGCCGATCGGGAGGATGAGCACGAAGCTCATCCACTCGCTGATCCGTGGATCCGGATCGAGCCCGAGCCAGGCGTTGAACTGCAGGAGGTAGTCGAGGACGAAGTCGAACACGAAGAAGAACGCCAGTGCCACCCCGGCGAGGAACAACGCCGTGCTGACCGGCAGGAACAGATGGACGAGCCGCTTCTCGTGCGGGTACAGGCCGGCGGCGACGAACGACCACAGCTGGTAGAAGATCCACGGGCTGGCCAACACGATCCCCACCAGCAGCGCCGCCTTGACGTAGATCCCGAACGCCTCCTGGGCGCTGAGCGTCGTGATGCTCACGCGCGGGTCGCGGGCCAGCGGCTGCCAGAGGAGCACCGGCACCAGCGCGTCGGCCCGGAACGCCGGCGCGGCGCCCTCCTCCCCGGTCGCTGGCCGCGCGGGAGTGCCGAGCGCCGCGGCAAGCCGGTCGGGGTGGACCTCGCGGAGGTCGAACGACAGGCCGAGCCGCTCGACCGCCTCGACGATCTCCTCGCGGGAGTAGGGGAGGGGAGCGCCGCCCGGCGCTCGCGGCTGCCAGCGATCGAAGGTCCGCAGCGACTGGGTGGTGTAGTACTTGCCGAGGGCCCGCTTGAGCGGCTGTTCGACGAGGTGGACGACCGGTTGGGCGACGAAAAACCCGAGGGCCACCGCCGCGGCGAGGCCGAGGCTGGCGCGGACGAGGCACCCCCGGAGCTCCTCCAGGTGCTCGCCGAAGGTCATCGTCGAGCTCTGGAACAGGTCCTCGTCGTCGAGTCGCGCCATGGGGAGCTGCCGTGCCGTTGGGTGGAGGGCCGAGCCGGCCACCCACCGACTTATACCCGACCGCGCCGCCTCATGCCCCGAACTTGCCGAGACGGCCGGCGTGGGCCATCGCCAACAGCATCAGATGCTTGGCGGGGAACTGGCCGAGGCCGCCGCGGAGGCATTCCCGCTCGGCGAACTTCGTCAACCCGTCGGGACGGCAGGTATCGGCCACCAGGAGCGTCGGCACCGGGTGCCAGGAATGGCTCCGCAGCCGGCTCGGGGTGGAATGATCGCCGGTGACGACGAGGACGTCGGGACGCAGCGATTCGATCCGCGGGATCGCGGCGTCGAGATCCTCGATCCGCCGCACCTTCTCGGCGAACGCGCCATCCTCGCCGGTCGAGTCGGTGTACTTGTAATGGAGGAAGAAGAAGTCATGGTCGTTCCAGCAGCCGGCCAGGGCGTCGAGCTGCTCGTCGAGCGTCGTCGCCTCGCCGACGAGCGTCATCCCCGCCAGCCGCGCCAGCCCCTTGTACATCGGGTAGACGGCGATCGCCGCGGCGCGGAGGCCGTACAGCTCGAGAAACGACGGCAGCGCCGGGCGGCCGGCGAACCCGCGGAGCACCAGGCCGTTGGCCTTCGGTTCGCCCGCCAGCAGGGCCCGCGCCTGGCGGACGAACTCCGCGGCCACCCGCGCCGTCCGCTCCGCCGCCGGGGTGGCCGCCGCTGGTGCCAGCGGCTCGACGCCGACGGCCTGCGGATCGGTGTCGGCGACGCCACCGTCGAGACCCGGACCGCGGAACACGACGACGAAGCGGTGTTCCTTGACCGGCTTGACGAACGTCTCGACGCCGTCGATCCGCACTGCCTGGAGCTTGTCGACGACGGCGAAACTCTCCGCCGACGGGATCCGGCCGGCGCGGCGATCGGTGATCCGCCCGGCCGCGTCGAGCGTGCAGAAGTTGCCGCGGACGGCGACGTCGGCGGGGCCGAGTTCGAACCCGATGCCCGTCGCCTCGAGCGCGCCGCGCCCGATCCGGTACTCGAGCGGATCGTAGCCGAACAGGCCGAGGTGGCCCGGCCCGGAGCCGGGGGTGATGCCGGGCAGGACCGGGACGCTCGAACCGCTCGTGCCCCGCGCCGCGAGCCGATCGAGGTTGGGCGTGGCGGCGGTCTCGAGTTCCGTCCGGCCTCCCGGCTCGAGCGGCAGGCCACCGAGACCGTCGGCGACCAGCAGCACGATCTTGGTGGTGTTCTTCTCGGCCAACTCACGCAGCAGCTCATGCTCGATCACGGGGCGACTCCCGGGGGCGGCGGGGGAAACGGTCGATCGCGGACGGCACCGCAGTTTCCGGAGATCGCCGGCGGCGGATCAAGCCCAGCGCGCGGAGCAGCATCGCGGCCCTCCCGTTTTGCACCCGGGCCGCGTGCGGCTCGCCGGCGCGGGGCGGCAGTGGCATATTGGCGCCGTCGCCACCGGTCCACGGGTTCAGTGCCATGAGCGTGCTCCGTCCCCGACCTCCCGAGGAGCCGCTCGAGGTCGAGGGGGTGTCGCCCGCCGCGGCGGTGGAGGCCGGGCATCCCGAGCGGATCGCCGCCGCTCTCGCCGCGGTCGTGGATGCCCCCGACGACCCGGCGACGCGGGCGCTGCTGGCGGTCGACACGCTCCTGGCCGACTACGGCATCACACGCTCGACGGCGACGCGCCGCGACAGCCGGCTGTTCGCGCTGCTCGGCGCGGCGCGCGAGGTCGCCGCCGCCGCCGACCGGATCGTCGTCATCGGACCGGCGGTCGATCTGGCGGGTCTGCGGCTGGTGCTCGCGGCCTGCGCCCATCCCTGGCACGACCATCTCGGCCGCGGCGAGCGCGGCGGGCGGCCCCGCCTCGCGTTCCTCCCGGCCGATCCGGCGCCCGACCCCGACGCGCTCGCGGGACTCGTCGACCTCCTCGGCGGCCCCGCCACGCCGGCGGGTGGCGGTCGCGACCTCCTCGACCGCGCGGCGCTGGTGGTGATCGGCCGGGGCGGGGACCCGCCGCTGCGCGATGCCGTCGCGGTCCTCGGGCCGGCGGTCGAACACCGGGTGACCTGGGTCGCCGACGGCGCCGATGGCGGAGCGGCGGCCAACGCCGGGGCGCCGCTGGCGCCGGCCGGGCTGCTCGCCGGCGCGCTGGCGGGAATCGACGTCGTCCGGCTCCTCGTCGGGGCGGCGGCGCTCGTCGCACGGTGTCGCGGTGAAACCGCCACGAGCCCGGTGGCGATGCTCGTGCGGGCGCTGGCGGGACCGTCATCGCCCCGGAGCATCGGCGTCGACGCGTCGGCCCTCGGGCCGCTCGCCGAGTGGTACGGCCACCTGCTGCACACCGCCGGCGCGCCTGCTGCCCTGGTCACCCATGGCGATCCGTCGGGCGCAGCCGTCCGGATCCTCGTGCGCGGCGGAAGGCCGCGCCGTACTCCGGTGGCCGGCCCCCCCCCACGACCGGTCGTGGCAGGGCCGCCGCCGGCAGCGTTCGGCCGAAGCGTCGTCGTGCGCCTGCCGCGGGTCGACGAGCACTCGCTCGGCCAGCTCGTGGCGCTGCTGATCCTGACCACGGCCGTCGAGCGCCGGTTGACGGGGGCGGACGGCTCCCGTGGCGAGCGGTGCGGAGGGGCGGCCCGGCGGCTATAGTCCCGGCGGCTCGAGTCGTGGACTGCCAACCCCGGAGGCCCGGATGTCCATCACGCTGACCTGGACGGGACACGCCACCTGGTTGATCGACACCGGCGCCGGTGTGATCCTCGTCGATCCGTTTCTCGACGAGTGCCCGACGGCGAGCGTCGCCGCCGCCGCGATCGACTGCCAGGCGATCCTCGTCACCCACGGCCACTTCGACCACGTCGCCGATCTGGTAGCGATCGCCAAGCGGACCGGGGCCACCGTGCTGTGCAACTGGGAGATCGCCCAGTGGCTCGGCAAGCAGGGGGTGACGGCGGTCCAGCCGATGAATCTCGGCGGCCGGGCGGCGGTGCCGGGAGGCACGGCGAAGATGGAGATCGCCTGGCACTCGTCGAGCCTCCCCGACGGCAGCTACGGCGGCAGCCCCTCCGGATGGCTGCTCGAGGTGGCGGGGGTGAGCGTCTACCTCGCCGGCGACACGGCGCTGTTTTCCGACATGGCCAGGATCGGCGCGTCCGTGAAGGGGGGGCTCGACGTCGCCATCCTCCCGATCGGCGACGTGTTCACGATGGGGCCGGCGGATTCGATCGAGGCGGTGCGGCTGCTCACGCCGCGGATCGTCCTCCCCAGCCACCACGGCACCTGGCCGCCGATCACCCAGGACACCGCCGCCTGGGCACGGCGCGTCGCCGCCGAGACGTCGGCCGAGCCGCGAGTCCTCGTCCCCGGCGAACGGGTGCTCGTGGAAATCGTCCGCGACTGACCGGCGGTCGGACCGCCGCCGCCAGCGGTCAACCCGCGTCGCTCGCCGGACCGTCGCGCGGCACGACGGCGACCTCGATGGCGCCGTCGACGACGCGCACCGGAAACACGTCGGCACGGAGGCGCGGATCGTCGCACCAGGCGCCGTCGTCGAGGCGGAACCGCCAGGCATGCCACGGGCAGGTGACGACGCCGTCGCGGAATGGCCCCGACGACAGCGACGCGCCCATGTGGGGGCAGAGGTCGTCGATCGCCGAGTAGGCGGCACCGTCGAAGAACACCGCCACGAGGCGGCCCGCGACCTCGTAGCAGCGGCCCTCGCCGACGGGAATGTCGCCTTCGCGGGCGACGGCGGTGAAGGAGGGGGGGGGAGTCATCATCCAGTACGATACCCGATCATGATCCCCGCCGGACCCTCGTCGCCCGTGTCCTCCGCTCCGGTCCCGCCGCGCCCGATCCGCCTCCTCGTCCTCGACGTCGACGGCACGCTCACCGACAGCAGCCACGAGGTGCCCGCCGATGCCCGGGACGCGGTCGGCCGGATCCGGGCCGCCGGGATCGCCGTCGCGATCGCCACGGGGCGCCGGTACCGCGACGTCCTCCCGGTGGCGACCGGACTGGGGATCGAGCTGCCGCTGGTGACGGCCTCCGGGGGGCTCGTCAAGCGACCGGCCGACCATGCCACGCTGTTCGCCGCCCGGTTCGCCCGCGGCGTCCTCGAGCGGGTGCTCGCGCGGGTCGCCGGCCGTGGACTCGAACCGGTCGTCTACACCGACAGCTACGCCGCCGGCCACGACTTCCTCTGCCGGCGTCTGCCCCCCGCCGACGCCCGTGATCCCACCGGGCTCGACGCCTATCTCGTGCGCAATCGCCACCTCGGGCGCGAACAGGGCGACCTGGTCGCCACGCCGCCCGCCGATGCCTTCGCCGGCTTCGCGATGGGCGCCCACGACGCCATGCTCGCGCTCGAGGCCGAGCTTTCCGCCGCCTGCCCCGGCCAGCTTTCCCTGCACGTGATCCGCAGCCCACGGTACCGCGACTGGATGTGCGAGTTCGCGCCGGCAGCGGTGACGAAGTGGAGCGGGACGCTGCGGATCGCCTCCGACCTCGGGATCGAACCGGCGGCGGTCTGCGCCGTCGGCGACGACGTCAACGACCTGCCGATGATCCGCGGTGCCGGCCTCGGGATCGCGATGGGCACCGCCCCCGAGGCGGTCCGCGCGGTGGCGGACCGTGTCGTCGCCTCGAGCGACGCCGGCGGCCTCGCCGAGGTCGCCGACATCCTCCTCGCCGACCGGGCCGATGACCGATCCTGCCCAGGCTGCCCGGCTTGACCGGTGCGGGCCGGTCGACGTGACTTGTGCCGGGTGCGCCGCGCGGCGTATATCCTCCGCCCCCTCCGGCAGGATCGGCGCGCATGGACATCCGCATCGAACGCCCCCACGGCGCCTGCGCGCAGACCGGCCGGCCATTCGTGGCCGGTGAGGCCGTCTACTCGGCACTGGTCCGCGACGGCGCGGCGCTGAAGCGCGTCGACACCGCAGCCGACGCATGGACCGGCCCTCCGCCGAACTGCCTGGCGTGGTGGCGCGGCGTCCATTCCCCGGCGCCGGCGCGCGACCCGGTGGCTCCCGTCGACGTCCTCCTCGACCTCCTCGAAGGGCTTGAATCGCGCGACGACGACGCTCCCCTCCGTTACCTCCTGGCGCTGGCGCTGGTGCGGCGCCGCGTGCTCCGCTGCATCGACGCGCCGGCGGCTGCGGAGCCCGGCGTCGCCGGGTTCGCCTGCCGGCGCCGCGACACGACCTACCGTGTCGTCACCGTGCCCGCCGACCGGCTCGGCGACCACGAACTCGAGACGCGGCTGGCCGCCCTGCTCTGGCCGACGGAGGCCGCCGCGTGACCCCCATCGATCGTCGGCCGTCGCCGTCGCGGGTCGCCGCCCTGCTCCTGGTGGTCGCGGCCGTCGCCTCGACCGGCGCCTCCTGCCCGCAGGTGATCCGCGGGTATCAGGTCGGCACGATGCCGCTGCCGCGCGTGCTGCCCCCGCAGCCCTCGCTCGAGCAGGTGATGGCCACGGTCCACGACAACACCCAGCGCGTCCGCAGCCTGATGGTCCCGCAGGCCGTGCTCTCGGTGCCGGGGGTGCCGCGCCTCTCGGCGCAGGTCGCCTGCGAACCGCCGCGCCGCTTCCGGCTCCGCGCCCAGACCGCCGTCACCGGCGGCGAGCTCGATCTCGGCAGCAACGACGACCTGTTCTGGCTGTGGATCCGCCGCCACGAGCCGCCGGTGATGCTGTTCTGCCGGCACGACGCGTTCGAGCGATCGGCGGCCCGGACCCTCGTTCCCCTCGAGGCGGAGTGGATGCCGGAGCTGTTGGGGCTGGTCACGTTCCGCCCCGAGGACCGCCACGAGGGGCCGGTGGCGCTCGCCGACGGCCGCCTCGAGGTCCGGACCCGGATCGCCGGAGCCGACGGCGAGCGGCTCAAGTCGACGATCGTCGACGGGACCACCGGTCTGGTCGTCGAGCAGCACCTGTTCACGGCCAAGGGTGAGCGGCTGGCCAGCGTCCGCACCTCCCGCCACCGGGTCGATCCCGCCTCGGGGGCGGCGCTGCCCCATCTGGTCGAGGTTTCGTGGCCGAGCTCGCAGCTCGACTTCCAGCTCGAGCTGTCGAGCGTGACCACCAATCTGCCGGTCGCCGATCCCGGGCAACTGTGGCAGATGCCCGCCTACTCCGGGTACCAGCCGGTCGATCTCTCCGATCCCGGCGTCGTCATCGCCCCGCCCCCGGGCCGCTGACCGCCCCACCCTTCCCGCCGGGGCGTCGGCATGCCACGCTCTCGGGGCCGGCGGCGTGCGCGTGCCGGCCTCCGCCGTCCCGAGCCGTGCCGAGGTGCTCCCGTGCGTCCGCTCCATCCCGCCGTCCGTGCTGCCCTCGTCTGCCTGGCGCTCGCCGCGCCGCTGGCCGTGGCCGACGAGCCGACGATCACCCCGCCCGAGGCGATCCGCGTCGAGGGCCTGCCGCCGCTGCCACGGCGCATCGCGGCGCGGGCCCGACGGTTCACCGAGTTCCGCACGGCGACGTTCCAGGATTGGCATCCGACCGAGCGGCGGATGCTCGTCACCACGCGCTTCGCCGACACGGCACAGGTCCACCGCGTCAACGCCCCCGGTGCGGCGCGGACGCAGCTCACCTTCGGCACCGAGCCGGTGGCGGCCGCGACCTACGATCCACGCGACGGGCGGTTCGTCGTCTTCACCCGCGACACCGGCGGAAACGAGTTCACGCAATTGGAGCGGCTCGACCTCGCCACCGGCGCCGTCGAGTTGCTCACCGACGGCGGTCGATCGCAGAACGGCGGCGTCGTCTGGAGCCGCTCGGGGGAGCGCTTCGCCTACGCCTCGACGCGCCGCAACGGCGCCGACCGCGACGTCTGGGTGATGGACCCGGGCGACCGCACCACCGACAGGCTCGTGGCCGAACTTTCAGGGGGCGGGTGGTCGGTGGAGGATTGGGCGCCCGACGACGGCGCGCTGCTGCTCCGCGAATACCTGTCCATCAACCGCTCCCATCTCCACCTCCTCGACCTCGCCACCGGCACGCGCCGCCGGCTCACGCCCGATGCCGGCGACGTCGCCCACGGACGGGCCCGGTTCACGGCCGACGGGATGGGCGTGCTGACGACGTCGGACCGCGACGGCGAGTTCCTCCGTCTCGTCCGCATCGACCGCGCCGACGGCGCGCAGCGCACGCTGGTCGACGACATCCCCTGGGACGTGGAGGAGTTCGAACCGTCCCCCGACGGCGCGACGGTCGCGTTCGTCGTCAACGAGGCGGGAGCCGGCCGGCTCCACCTCTGGGATGCGGCCTCCGGCCGGCACCGGTCGGTCGACGGGCTGCCGCCGGGGGTGATCCGCCTCGGGACGTGGCGTGCGGCCGGCGGCGAGTTCGCCGTCACGGTCGAGTCGGCGCGGAGCCCGGCCGACGCCTGGTCGGTGGACGTCGTCGCCGGGACCGTGAGCCGCTGGACCGAGAGCGAGACCGGCGGGATGGTCGCCGCGCTCTTGCCCGAGGCGGAGGCGGTCCGCTGGCCGTCGTTCGACGGGCGCGAGATCAGCGGCTTCCTCTACCGGCCGCCGGCACGGTTCGCCGGGCCGCGGCCGGTCGTGATCGTGATCCACGGGGGGCCGGAGGGGCAGTCGCGGCCGGTGTTCCTCGGCCGCAACAACTTTCTCCTCGACGAGCTCGGGGTCGCGCTGGTGTATCC
Organism: Planctomycetota bacterium; assembly: GCA_018970785.1. GTDB lineage: Bacteria > Planctomycetota > Planctomycetia > Pirellulales > UBA1268 > F1-20-MAGs016. The sequence goes on along the minus strand of JAGWVR010000057.1, from coordinate 3,335 downwards.
CAACGTCCGTGGCTCGAGCGGTTTCGGGAAGACGTTTCTCAAGCTCGACAACGGCCGGGAGCGGATGGCGAGCGTCCGCGACATCTCCGCGCTGCTCGACTGGATCGCCGGCCGGCCCGACCTCGACGCCGGCCGGGTGATGGTGATGGGGGGGAGTTACGGCGGCTTCATGACGCTCGCCGTGTCCGTCGAGGAGGCGGCGCGGATCCGCTGCAGCCTCGACATCGTCGGGATCTCCCACTTCGGGACGTTTCTCAAGAACACCGAGAGCTACCGGCGCGACCTGCGGCGCGTCGAGTACGGCGACGAACGCGATCCCGAGATGGCGGCGTTCTTCGAGCGGATCGCGCCGTTGGCCAACGCCGGCCGGATCAAACGCCCGCTGTTCGTCGTCCAGGGAGCCAACGATCCGCGCGTGCCGCTCAGCGAGGCCGACCAGATCGTGGCCCAGGTCCGTGGCAACGGCACCCCGCTGTGGTACCTCGTCGCCGGCGACGAGGGGCACGGATTCCGCAAGAAGGCCAACGCCGATTTCCAGTTCTGGGCGACGGTGGCGTTCGTCGAGCGCTACCTGCTCGGGGGCGACTGACGGGAGCGGGGCCGGTCGCTCACCGTCGGGCGGCGGCACGCATCTTGTCGCGGGCCTTCGACAGCGCCGGGCCGATCGAGCCGAGCGGCAACCCGGTGGCGCGACTGATCTCGCCGTAGCTGCGCCCTTCGAGATGGTGGAGGCGGACGAGCCGGGCCTCGTCCTCGTCGAGACTGCCGAGAAGGGCTTCGACCTCTTCCCGGTCGCGGACCGCGGGGCGCGGATCGTGGGACGGATCGGAACCGGCGGGCTGGCCGCCGGCGGCGGCGGCCAGCAGCTGGCGGACCGTCACCCGCCGGGTGATCACCGTGAGGTAGGTGGCGAGGCTCGAACGCCCGGCGAACGCCCGCAGTGCGGCGGCGTCACCGCGGAGCAATTCGAGAAGCACCGCGGCGACGGCGTCGTCACGGTCTGCCGCGCCGAGCGTCGTCCCGCGCTGGCGGGCGGTCCGGTCGGCGACGTGGAACAACAGCCCTCCGAACCGGTCGACGAACGCATCCCAGGCTCCCGGGGCGCCGGCGATGCAGGCCGCGACGAGTTCGGCGTCGGTCGGAGGAACCACGTCTCCTCGGGGTGCACCGTGCGGCCGAGCCGCGCGCTTGCCTGCTCCATCCATGGGGCCTCCCGCGATCGCCCCTGGCCGACCGCTCCGGTGCGTGCGCCAACCCGGTTGAATCGTAGCAATGCGTTCCGTCACCGTGCAGCCCGCCCACCGGTGGTGCGCCTCCGCGGCTTGCAGCCGAGATCAGCAGTCACCGGGACTACGCCGTGATCCCCGGGCGCCGCTCGTCGCCGGACGTCGCGGTGGCCGACTCACGGAAACGGGGCGAAAAAGCCGATGGCTGGATTCGTTGACATGCGGGGAGTCCCCACCTACGATTCCGCGCATTCCACGGATTTTGCCTTTCTCGCCCGGAGTGTCGCGGAAATGACCCACGTCGTCGCCGAGCCCTGTTTCGCCTGCAAGTACACCGATTGCGTGGTGGTCTGCCCGGTGGAGTGCTTCTACGAGGGGGAGAAGATGGTCTACATCCACCCCGACGAGTGCATCGACTGCGAGGCGTGCGTACCGGAGTGCCCCGTGGAGGCGATTTTCCACGAGGACAACCTCCCGGCCGAGTGGAAGGATTTCAAGCCACTCAACGCCGAACTGGCGCCGCAGTCCCCGGTGATCACCGAGAAGAAAGAACCGCTCTGCTGACGAAGGGCGAGCAGCCCGTGGCCCAGTGAATCGGCCGCCGATGCGGCCGACGGCGACCCGGGAAACCCTCGGCGTTTCCCGCGGTCGCCTCAGTGGGCGGAATGAGCCGGCCGTCCCGCGGCCGGTCGGGGCCATGGAGGGCTTTGTCCACGGACAGCTGAGCGGCTACGCCTGCCCCCGACTGCTCCCGGCGGCCGGCGACGCCGCTCTTCGGCCCCGGGCCATTGCCGACCAGGACAAAAAAAGAGCGGGCCGGACGGTTTCCCGTCCGGCCCGCTTCTTTTCGCTCAGGTGCCCGCAGTGCGGGGGCCTGAATCAGCAGCCCTTCTTGCAGCCGAGGAGACGCTTCCGGCCGCCGCAGCCCTTGCCGCAGCCAGCCGAACCGCTCGAGCCGCAATCGCCGCAGGCACCGGCATCGCCGCAGCCGCCGGCCGAGCCGCAGCCGGCGTCGCCGCCGCAGCCGCCCGCCGAGCCACCGCAACCGGCGTCACCGCCGCAGCCACCGGCCGAACCGCCGCAGCCGCTCTCGACCGGCACCTCGACGGCGACGGTGATGCACTTCTGCACCGGCACTTCCTTCGTGACCGTGTGCGGGACGCGGACCGTGTAGGACTGCGTCTGCGTCTCGGGCACGTTGTCGTACACGGTGACCGAGTAGCTCTCGGTCTTCTGCTGCGGGACCATGACCGTGTAGTTGACGTCGCGGGTCATGGTCTCCGGAACGCTCCGGGTGACCGTGTACTCGCGGGTCTTCGTCTCGGTCCGGTACTTCGTGACGTTGACCGAACGGGTCTTCGTCTCGGGCACCATCTTCGTCACGGTGTAGGTGCGGGTCCGCTCCTCCGGCACCATGGTGGTGACGGTGTAGTTGCGGGTCCGCTCCTCGCTGCGGTACCGGGTGACCGGCACCGAGCGGGTCCGGGTCTCCTGCACCATGTTGGTCACGGTGTAGGTCCGGGTCCGCTCCTCGGGACGGGTCTTGGTAACCGTCACCATCCGCGACTTCGTGACCGGGACGCTCTTCTGCACGGTGTAGTTCCGGGTCCGCTCCTCGGAGCGGTACTTCGTCACGTTCACCGAACGGGTCTTCGTCTCGGGGACCATCTTCGTGACCGTGTAGGAACGGGTCCGCTCCTCGCTGCGGTAGTTCGTCACCGTGTAGGTGCGAGTCCGCTCCTCGGAACGGGTCCGGGTCACGTTGACCATCCGGCTCCGCTGCTCCTGGCGGCACTTCTGCACCGAGTAGGAGTAGGGAACCTCTTCCGTCACGCACTGGTAGGTGGTGTACGGAACTTCCTTCGTCTCACAGGTCGGCACCCAGACGCGCTTGCAGCAGATCTTCGGGGGGCAGGGGTTGCCGCACGAGTCGACACCGCCACCGACCTCGGTCTGCTGGGTCTGCCAGCTGCCGCCACGGACCTGCACCGTCCGGCTGCCCTGCACCGGGACGCGCTTCTGCACGGTCCGGCTGCCGGTCATCTGCTCGGTGTAGGGGACGTTCACCGTGTAGGTCTGCTCGACCTGCTCGGTGTAGGGAACGCTGAC
>JAGWVR010000136.1 GCA_018970785.1 Planctomycetota bacterium | reverse complement strand
GGCCCGCGGCGGTGTGGACGAGGATGAAGCAGCCGCCACCGAGCCCCGAATTGAAGCTGTCGACGACGCCGAGCGTGACGCCGGCGGCGACGGCGGCATCGATCGCGTTGCCCCCCGCGGCGAAGGCATCGAGCGCGGCCTGCGTGGCCAGCGGGTGGACGGTGGCAGCAATCCCGCGCCGGCCGGTCGCGACCTGGGCGGGGTCAGGCTCGAGCGCGGGGGCGGAGGACGGGCTGAGCGCGATCGCCAGCGCGACCAGGACCACCACGACAGCGCGGGGATCACGGACGGGGCACACGTTGGATCGCATCGGCTGACTCCCCGAGGGAACTGGACTTTAGGGTATGGTCATCGGGAACCCAGACAATGGGGGCCTGCGCCCATCGACCGTTCCGCGACGATTCCGACACAGCCCGAAGCCACTCCGGTTCAGCGCGCATGCAACCCCTCACGCTCATCGGCCTCGCGCTGGCGGGATTCGCCGCCGGGTTCATCGACGCGATCGCCGGCGGCGGCGGGCTGATCTCGTTGCCGGCGCTGTTCGCCGCCGGATTGCCGAGCCACCTCGCCCTCGGCACCAACAAGCTGCAAAGCGCCGTCGGGACGACGATGGCCGTCGCCAAGTATCACGGTGCCGGCCTGATCGACTGGCACGCGCTCCGTCCGGCGGTGCTCGTGACGGCCGTCGCCGCCGCGCTCGGCACGGCGGCCGTGCTCCGGATCGACAACGACCTCCTCGAACGGATCGTCCCCTGGCTGCTGCTCGGCGTCGTCGCGTGGATCATGCTCCGGCCGCGGCTCGGCGAAGCGAGCGGCCCGCCGCGCCTCGGCGTCTGGCCGTTCGCCGGGCTCGCCGGATCGTCGCTCGGGTTCTACGACGGCTTCTTCGGACCCGGCACCGGGGCGTTTTGGACGGCGGCATGGGTCGAGGGGCGGGCGCTGCCGCTGCCGCAGGCGACCGCGGCCACGAAGGTGGTCAACCTGACGAGCAACGTCGCGGCCTTGGCCGTGTTCCTCTCGCAGGGCCACGTCGATCCGGTGGCGGCGGCGGTGATGGTCGTCGGCCAATCGATCGGCGGCCGGCTCGGTGCGACGCTCGCGATCCGCCATGGCGCGCCGTTCATCCGCGTGGTGTTCGTCGCCGTCGTCCTGGCGCTGGTGGCGCGGCTGATGTGGAAGACGCCGGGCTCCTGACGACGGCCGCGGCAGCGAGCGCCCCATCCGCTCAGCCGAGGCGCAGGCCGCGCCCGGCACGGAACCACGCCCCCGTCAGGTCGGGGCTGGCGGGGTCGGCTGCGGCGCGTGCCGCCGGATCGTCGGCGCGGAGCGCGTCGCCGGACCGCCACGAGCCCGATGCCTGCCACTCGTACCAGCGCAGCTGCTCGTTGGCCTGGTTCGACGCCCCGAGGGCGGCGAAGACGTCGGCCGTGAACGCGCGCCCGCTGCGCTCGACGACGGCGATCGAGAGCGGCGCGTTGAACCCGGCCCCCGTCGGCAGCGGGATCGACTTGCCGAGGAAGAAGTCGGTGCCGGCCTTGGGCTGCCAGGCGCCGTTGTTGTCGGTCGGACGGCCGCCGTTGGGGCCGGCGATCCCGAATTTCTGCGCTCCGGTCGACAGCGCCTCGGCCAGGGCCCCCTGCGCCGCGGCGGTCGGAACCGCTCCGGCCAGGAGCGACCGGACGATCGAATTGTCGACGACGCGGAACGCCCCCTGCCCGCCGCGCGCCGCCCCGAGCACCAGATCGGTCTTGAGATCGCCGTCGACGTCGCCCGACGCGAGCGACGCCCCGAGGATGAACGCGTTTTGCAGCGTCTTCGCCGGACCCGACTCGATCGCACTGACGACCGGGAGCGTCGCGATCGGCGCGAGGCCACGGGCCGCCGAACCGAACAGCGTCACCTGGGCCGTGTCCATCGCCCGGACGCCGCTGAACGTGGTGAGCTGCGACGGTGCGGCGGTCGTCGTCGCGACGACGATCGTCCCCTGAGGGGCAGCCGACTGGCCGATGTCGGCCGCGAACGCGCCGACCGTGACGCCGGTGACCGCCGCGGCGGGAAGCGCCAGCGCCTGCGCGGGCCGCGGTGCCCGCGTGCCGTCGGCAGCCGCTTCGTCGCGCACGACCGTCGGCACCGCGCCAGTGGCGGCGACCGCGAGATCGAAGACCCACGCCCGGTCGGCCCCGCGCCGCGTGGAGGGATCGACGAGGCCGGTGGTGGCGACGACGAGCTCCGGGAGGCCGGCCCGGCCGGCGGGCAGCCCCTCGGGAAGGACGTCGCCGACGGCGACGACGAAGCCCCCCGCATACCCCGGCGTCGAGTCGAGGAGCGTCGTCATGTCGAGGGCCACGGTCTTCCAGGCGGTGGCAGCGGGATTGCCGTTGACCAGGAGGATCGTCCGCGCGGCCGCGCCGAACACCGTGGCGAGCGGCCGGCCGGTGCCGTCGGCTTTCTGCGACGCCGGATCGACGAGCTGGCTCGGAACGGCGCCGGGGGCGATCACCATGTCGGTGAAGCCGTCGGCGTCGAGGTCGGCCGCCGCGACACGCAGGCCCCCCTGGAAGCGGTTGACGAAGGCGTGGATCTCGGCCGCAGTCGCCGACGTCTCGCCGGCCGCACGGGCTCGGTCGAGCGCCGCCGCCAGTTCGCCGCCGAAGACCTCCGTGACGACTGCCGCCGAACCGACCGGCGCCGGCGTGGTGTCGCGGAGCAGCGAAGCGTCGACGAGCCGGGCCGCCGGCAGCGAGACGGCCGCCAGCGCGAGCGTGCCGCGCGTGCCGGCCACGAGCGCCGCTCCGGGAGCGAGCGTGATCTCGACGCCGTCCTCCTTGGCGACGATGTCGGCCACGGTGCGGATGCCGGCAGGCGCGGACGACTCGGGCGTGAGGATCACCGGCACATTCGCCAACGCCAGCTTGCCCGCCTGGCGCGACGTGAGCGACGCGACCATCCCGGCGGTGAGCCCGGTGGCGACGAGCGTTCCCTTCGCGCCGACCGTGTAGGCCACCTCGCGGTCCCACGTCGTCGTCGGACCGTCGCCACCGACGGCGATGACCGGCGCAGCGGTGGCCATCGCCCCGCGCGAAAGTGCCGACGTGGACAGCGTCGCCCCGGCCTCGTCGAGCCGCGTCGCCGTCGCCGTCAGCCAGGTGCCGACAGGGACGACGGTCGCGGGCAGCTCGAACGTCACCAGGCCATCGGCACCGGCGCGCCCGGTTGCCAGCAGCGAGCGCCCTTCGAAGGCCGACGTATTGACCGGAAACTGGAAGACGTCCTCGCGGGCGTTGGCATACAGCTGCACGAGATGGCCGGCGGCGGCCGGCGCCATGCTGACCTGGATGCGGACGACGCCTGCCGCGTCGTCGCGGACGATCCGCGCGATGGCAGGAGCCGGCGTCGCGGCGGCGGTGGTGGTGAGGATCCCCTTGCCAGATTCGCCACCGTTGGAGTGGATCGTGTTGGACAACACGACGCTCGCCCCTGCCAGGACGATGCCGTGGGCGGCGTTGCCGGTGATCAGGTTGGGGCGGGCGGGCGTGCCGGGCACACCGTTCCAACCGACGACGAGCCCCGCACCGGCGATCGAGAGGCCGCTGCCGAAGGCGCCCGTGCCGTTGCCGAGGATCGAATTGGAAACGACCGTCGTGCCGGTGAACGTCCCGGCGGTGGTCTCGATGCCATGGCGGGCGTTGCCGGCGATCCGGTTTCCGGTCGGCGCCGCACTGCCCGATCCGAACGGCTGCGTGCCGCCGATGCGGAGGCCGGCCACCGCGCCCGCGGTGGCATCGAGGACGATTCCGCTCCCCTTGTTGGCGACGATCCGCATTCCTTGGATCGACGTGCCGGCATACCCGCCGCCGGCAACGCGGATCCCGGTGCCGTTGCCGCTGAGGGTGAAACCGTCGAGGGTCGAGCCGAC
>JAGWVR010000135.1 GCA_018970785.1 Planctomycetota bacterium | reverse complement strand
GCCGGCGTCGACTTCGGCGACTTCATCGTCTGGCGGCGCGACGACCTGGCCGCCTACGAATTGGCGGTCGTCGCCGACGACCATGCGATGGGGATCGCCGAGGTGGTCCGGGGTGCCGACCTGCTCTCGAGCACCGCGCGGCAGATCCTCCTCGCCGAGGCGCTCGGCTGGCCCTCGCCGCGCTGGTGCCACGCGGATCTGGTCTGCGATCCCGCGGGCAAGCGGCTCGCGAAGCGCAGCGGCGGCCTGGCGATCCGCGAGCTCCGCACGCGCGGGTTCACCCCCGCCGACGTCCTCGGCCGCCCGGTGGCCGAGTTGGCCGGCGGCTGAAGCGCCGCGGCGGCCCGCGGCCCTGCCCACCGGCCGCCGGCGGATCCCGACGACGGCGCGCGAGCCGCCACGCCGCGAGCGCCCCCCCGGCCGCGGCGAGCGTGATCGCCCCCGGCTCCGGGACGGCGGTGATCGTGACGAACCGGCCGGCACGCTGGTCGGCGGCGAAGTTCGCGGCACCGGCGCTGTCGTCGTAATCGATCCGCCACTGCCGGGTGCCGGACGTGAACCAGGCACCATCGGAGAGCGCGCTACCCCCGAAGGTGAACAGGCCGCCGTTCCAGGTGCCGGTGTAGTTGATCAGGGCGAGGCGAGTGCCGATGGCCAGATCGGTCGCCGGGGCGAGGTCGGCGAGGAACAGGCCCACCGTGCCCGACAGCGTCAGGTTGCCGTCGACGACGATCAGGTCGGCGCGCGCGGCGGCCGCCGCGGCGGCGTCGATCTCGAGGGAGACCAATGCGCCGCTGCCCAGCGACAGCGATCGGGTGGAGAGCGATTCGATCCCGTCACCGGGGGCGACCACGCCGCCGGCACCGACCGTCACGCTCCCGCCGAGGATCCCCGTGCCGCCCAGCGTGCCCCCGATCACACTCACGGCGCCGGTCGCGCCGCCGGCATCGCCATTGACCAGCAGCCGTCCGCCGCTGACCGCCGCACCGCCGGCAAACGAGTGGCTGCCGCTGAGGACGAGCGTGCCCGCCTCGACGGCGAGCCCCCCGGCGAGGCCACTCGACGCACCAGCCGACAGGACGAGCGTCCCCGATCCCGACTTCGTCAGGCCGGCGCTGCCGACGAGCCGGCTGGCGATGGTCGCCGTCCCCGTGCCCTCGACGGCGATCCGGTTGACCGACCGGGAGATGCCCCCGAGGGCGACCGTCCCACCGGTCACCAGATAGCCGCCGGTGGCGAACTGCAGCCCCCCCTCGACGCGCTGGCTTCCCGATACCGTCACGGTGCCGCCGCCACCGTCGAAGACCCCCCGCGCCGTCGGTAGCCAGACCGTCGAGCGGTCGGTCCAGGTGGCGTCGAGCGTGCCCCACGTGCCGGCGCCGCCGGTGCCCCCCGCCCCGGCCCAGCGGATCGATTGGAAGAGCGGATTGGCCGCCTGGCCGGTCGCGGCGACGTCGTAGTAGGCGGTGAGCTCGGGGAGATAGCCGCCGGTGCCGCTGCGCGTCACCCCTTCGCTGTACCACAGCGAGTGGCCGGTCGCGTCCTGGCGCGTCCGGTCGATCATCTGGCGGAGGTCGTTCCAGGGGGTGGCGGAGCCGGTGCCGAGGATCCGCAGCCCGCCGGCGAGGTCGCCGGTGCGGCTCCCCATCGCCGTGACCTGCGCGGGCCAGTCGGCGTTGAACGACGCGATCGAGGTCCGGTAGACCTGCGGCACGACCTCGTCATACAGCCCCGCCGCGACCCAGTCGGACCACTTGGCGTTGAGGTTGGCGGAGCTGACGTTGAGCACCGCCGGGGCCAGCGAGATCACGACGTCGGGCTTGGCGGCGCGGATCGCGTCGTGCAATTCGGCGGCGAAGGCCTGCATCTTCCCCTGCCGCCAGGCGACGAACTGCGCATCGGTCGGGCTGGCGGGGAGGTTCCGGCCGGTCTCCTGCAGGTAGGCGGCGCGGGTCACCGAGTCGTAGCCGAATTGCACCGGCCAGGCGAGCCGGTCGTCGAACTGGATCACCTGCAGGTCGAACTGCTGCACCGCCTCGACGGCGATCCCCTTGACGAGGTTCCGCACCTGCGGCACGAGGGGATTCATCCAGGAGAAGCCGTTGCTCGCGTTGGTGTAGTTGCCGGCGCTGTCCTGGAGGAGCCAGCCGTTGTCGCGGGCCTTGATCGCCAGGGGGTTGTTGGGCGTGCCGAACCCGGCGGCGAGGCCGTATTCGAACCAGGCGCCGTGCACCAGGCCGTTGGCGGCGGCGGCGGAGCGCGTCTCGGCGAGGAGATTCCGCCCGGCGAGGCTCGGATTGAGCGACGTCGTCCCGGTGACCGCCGTGAGCGTCGGCGAGGTGAAGTTGGTGTAGCCGTTCTTCCAGGCCTCGACGTAGACGGTGTTGAGGCCGACTCCGCGGAGCGTGGCCATCGTCGTGGCCACGTTGCCCTGCGCGAGGTCGTCGGAGGAGGTCGTGGTCAGCCACGTGCCGCGCAGCTCGGGGGACGCAGCGTGGCCGGTGACTGGCGGGACCAGCGCGAACGCTGCCAAGGCGAGCAGCCACGCCATCGGTCTCGGTGGGCTCGGGCCGCGTGCGCGGCGCGTTCGGAAGGGGAAGTCTTCAGCTTCGGGCATCCGGATCACTCCGTGAGATGCGTGGGGCGGAGGCGTGGGGTGTTCACGGCGTGGGCTGTTCACATGGGGACCTCGGCTCGGGCTCGACAGAGGGACGCCCCCCGCGCCTTTGCCCTCGCATCGACCCGCAGCACGGGGCGACGGGCCGATGCGAGGGCGACGGCGGAGGGGCTTCGCGGGTCCTGTGCGCGGACGGGTAACGGGTGATTTGCCGATTCGTCTCCCCCTTGACCCCGCGGGCAGCGCAGCGAATCGCCTCGTTTGGCGGTGGCATTCGGTGCCAGGCGCTTTTGGACGCGTCGGGGCACTGCTGGGTCAGCAATCGCCGTACCGTGAACGGGGGGATATCCGAACCCGACGGAAGTGCCTTGAACACAGCGATTCGCTCGCTTAACGATCTGTCAGGTCCCTCGCGAGAGGCCCCGCCATCTGGGGTGAATCGCATCGCGCGGCAAGGTCGTTGCGGAGTGATTCGCTCCACGGGGGCGATCGAGCCCCGCTCGATCCGACACGCGACCTTGGGCGAGTGCGGTCCATAAGTCGCTTCCTGCACGGCCACTTGGATCGGCTGCTCGGATTACCCAGCTTCCGGGTACGCCGTTTGCCTATCGCTCCTCGGGATCTTCGTCTGCCCGGCGCGTCATCGCGCGGGGGACGGCCGGAGATGTCCTGAACCGTGGTCCCACCGGCTTGATCCGGTGGGCGACGGTTGGCCAACCGTCCCAGGAGGCACTGCGCAGCACCCATACGCCGCTCGAACGAGTTTTCCACGTTTTTCCGGCACCCTCGCCCGTGAGCGTTGCCGCGCCGCCGTCGTGCGGCCGGACAACGCCCGCGGGCAAGGCTCCGGTGATCACCGTCGCGCCGTCGGCCGCCTGAAAGCCGGCTGCGCGCCATGAGCCGGCGACCGTCTCGCGCGGAAGACATCCGCGCCGGCGCGACGTCGTGGAATCCGCGTGGCCGACGGCCGCGCTGCACCAATCAACCGTGTTCGAAAAACCGCCAGGCATCGGTCCGGGAGATCATCCGGCCCGTGCTCCGGCGCCCGTCCATCACAGGTCTTTACCCGCCACGTTTCCAAGGAGATGGAGATGACGGACCGTCATGTCAGGAGGATTTCGGAGGCCCGAGCGCGCGGCCGCGTGTTCGCGACGCTCACGGCAACCGCCAGCCGGTTCCACGCGGCGCCGATCACGATCGCCGTGCTCTCGCTGGCACTGGCCGGGGCACCGGTACACGCCCAGATCGGCCTCTACGAGATCGCCCGGTTCGATCTGGGCGCGTCTTCGTCGTCGACCAACGCGGCGTTCATCGGGAGCAATCCCTCCGCGGTCGCCTGGAACGGCTCGCGCCT
>JAGWVR010000056.1 GCA_018970785.1 Planctomycetota bacterium | reverse complement strand
AGGGCATCGGTCGCCCCTCGACCTACGCCAGCATCATCAACGTCATCGAGAACCGCGGCTACGTCACCCAAACCGACCGGCGGTTCCACGCGACGGCGATCGGCGAAGCGGTGACGGGGTTTCTGAAGCGCGGATTCCGCGACCAATTCATCGAGATCGGCTACACGCGCGAGATCGAGCGCGAGCTCGACCAGGTGGCCCAGGGCACGAAGAAGTGGACGGAGATGCTCCACGAGTTCCACGACGAGCTGTGCCCGAAGCTCGACGAGGCGATGACGCAGGCCCACGAGAAGGCCAAGTCGGATCCCTCGCCCTACGCCTGCCCGGAATGCGGCCGCCGGCTCGAGTACCGGCTCGGCGGCAAGGGGGAGTTCCTCTCCTGCTCCGGCTACAACGAGAAGATCGTCGAGGCGCCGGCCGCGGCGGCGAAACCGGCGCGCAAGGGGGCGAAGCCGGCCCGGGTGGCGAAGCCGAAGGAGAAGCCCGCCTGCACGTTCGCGATGCCGGTCGACCGCCAGCGCCGGCCGCTGCTCCCCGAACAGATCGACCTCCTCTCGCCGGCCGGCGTGCCGATGGTCAAGCGCACCGGACGGTTCGGCGACTTCCTCGTCGAAGACAAGCCGCGGCCGCCGCGGCCGAAGGGGAAGAAGGCCGCCGAGGCGGCCGCCGAACCCCCCCCGTTCATCCTCAACCTCGACCGCAAGGGGAACGTCAAGTTCCCCGCGCCGCCGCCGCTGGTGACCGACATCGCCTGCCCGAAGTGCGGCGAGATGATGAACCTCCGCGACGGCAAGCGCGGGCCGTGGCTCGGCTGCCGGGCGTTTCCCAAGTGCCGCGGCCGCGAGGCCTTCGGCAAGCTCCCCGAGCCGCGGCGCAAGGAGCTCGAGGCCGAGCTCGCCGCCCACCTCTCGGGCCACACCAAGCTCACGCTCACGCGGCGCGACGGCGTCACGCCCGTGGCCGAGGGCACGCCGCTGGCGGCGCTGACGATGGAGGGGGGCGTCGCCACCCTCGCCCCGTTCGCCGGCTGACGGCGCCGCCTACGCCAGCCACGGCGGCGGGCCGGCGAACGTCGCCGGCTGCTCGTCGAGCGCCACCGCCATCGCCGTGGCGTGGCTGCGGCAGTGGGAGATGCTCACCAGGACGCAGCGGATCCCGAGCCGCGCGGCGACGTCGCCGGCGCCGCCGGACAGCGCCGCCTGGGGGCGGCCCCCGGGGCCGGCGGTGACCTCGATGTCGCGCCAACTGATCCCGCGCCGCCAGCCGGTGCCGAGCGCCTTGAGGACCGCCTCCTTGGCGGCCCAGCGGCCGGCGAAGTGCTGCGTGGCGAGCTTCCGGCTGCGGCAGTAGTCGATCTCGGCGGGGGTGTAGACCCGGCCGACGAACAGCTCGCCGTGGCGCTCGATCATCTGCGCGATCCGCAGGCACTCGGTGATGTCGGTGCCGATCCCGAGGACGTTCATGCCCCCTCCCGCCGCGCCGTGCCCCGCGCCAGGCCGCAGGCCCGCCGCGCCCGGTCGAGCACCGCCCCGGCCTGGGCCCGCGCCCGCCGCGCCCCGGCGGCGAGGATCGCCTCGATCCGCCCCGGATCGCGCTCGAGCTCGGCGCGGCGCTGCCGCGCCCCGGCGAAGTGGCGGGCCGCGGCGTCGACGAGCGCCTTCTTCACCTCGCCGTAGCCGAACCCGCCGCGGCGGTAGAGCGCCGCCATCGCCTCGCGCTCGGCGGGATCGGCGACCAGCGCGAACAGGTCGAAGAGGTGGTCGCCGTCGGGTTCCTTCGGCTGGTCCATGGGGCGCGAATCGGTCGTGATCCGCATGATCTTCTTCTTCTGGACGGCGGGGTCCTCGAAGACGTCGATCGTGTTCTCGTAGCTCTTGCTCATCTTCTGGCCGTCGGTGCCCGGGACGCGGGCCCCCGCCTCGACGAGCCGGGCCCGCGGCAGCGTGAACACGTCGCCGTAGAGATGGTTGAAGGTGCCGGCGAGGTCGCGGCAGACCTCGACGTGCTGGACCTGGTCCTCGCCGACGGGGACGACGGTGGCGTCGTAGGCGAGGATGTCGGCGCTCATCAGGACCGGGTAGGTGAACAAGCCCGCGTCGGCCGCCAGCCCGCGCGTCTTCTTGTCCTTGTAGGCGTGGCAGCGCTCGAGCAGGCCCATCGGCGTCACGGTCAAGAGCAGCCAGGTCAGCTCGGTGACCTCGGGCACGTCCGACTGCACGAACAGCGTCGCCCGGTCGGGGTCGAGCCCGAGGGCGATCAGGTCGACGGCGGCGTCGTGGACGAGCTGCCGCAGCCGGGCCGGCTCGCGGACGGTGGTCAGGGCGTGGAGGTCGGCGATGAAGTAGAAGGCGTCGCCGGCGGTCTGCAGCTCGATGTACTGCCGGATCGCGCCGAAGTAGTTGCCCCAGTGGAAGCGCCCCGTCGGCTGGATGCCGGAGAGGACGCGGACGGGGGGCGCGGGCGCGGCGGTCGGCTCAGCGGGCATCGGGGGCGTCCTCGGGGACGGGGGCCGGGCAGGGGGCGGGGGCGGCCGGCAGGCGGAGGGAGCCGACGACCTCGGCGACGTGGCGCGCACCGAGCTCGGCGAGTGCGCCGGGGAGGGCGTCGAGGAGGCGGATCGAGGCCGTCGGGTCGGCGAAGTTGGCGGTGCCGATTTGGACGGCGCTGGCGCCGGCGACGAGGAACTCCATCACGTCGTCGATCGACATGATGCCGCCGATCCCGACGATCGGGACGCCGACGGCGCGGTGCACCTGGTGCACGCAGCGCAGCGCCACCGGTTTGATCGCCGGGCCGCTCAGGCCACCGACGACGTTGCCGAGCAGCGGCCGCCGGCGCCGCCAGTCGACCGCCATCCCCTGGAGGGTGTTGACGAGGCTGACGGCATCGGCGCCGCCGTCGCGGGCGGCACGGGCGACGGCGACGATGTCGGTGACGTTGGGGGTCAGCTTGGCGAGCACCGGCAGGCTCGTGGCCTCGCGGACGCCGGCGACGACGGCCCGGCAGGCGGCCGGGTCGGTGCCGAGGTCGACGCCGTGGCTGACGTTGGGACAGGAGATGTTGAGCTCGAGGGCGGCGATCCCCGCGACCCCGTCGAGGCGCCGCGCCAGCGCCACGAACTCGCCGGCGGTCGCCCCGGCCACGCTCACGATCACCGGCGCGCCGCAGGCCGCCAGCCAGGGCAACTGGCGGGCGACGAACGCCTCGACACCGTCGTTGTCGAGGCCGATCGAATTGAGCAGCCCGGCGGCCGTCTCCACCGTTCGCCACGGCGCGTTGCCGCGGCGCGGCAGTGGCGTGATCGTCTTGGGGATCACCCCGCCGAGCCGCGCCTGGTCGACTAGCGCCGCCAGCTCACGGCCGTACCCGAACGTGCCGGACGCGACGAGGATCGGGTTTCGGAGCCGCAGCCGGCCGAGCGCCACGCCGAGATCGACTGCCGAGGTGGCTGGAGGAGACCCGGCGGGGGGAACCATGGCGGCGGGTCGGCGGCGGGGCGGGGGACGGAGCGGTGCACGGCCAGCGGGCGACACCGGGCCGGAAAGGCACTGCCCGGGATCAACCCGGGCCGAACGCCTCCGGAGTGTAGCCAGTCGGGCCCCAAGTCGCCCCCGCAACGACGCCCCGCGGCGGTCGTCCGCACCGGTCGCACCGATCAGTTCAAGTTTGTCGGTCGTAACGCCGAATGAAGAGGTGAGACCGGGTCGTGGCCAGGCGGCCGACGGCGCGGTGAACTTTGACAAAACTCATTGAAAACAATAGGCTTCTGGCGATTTTCCACGGGTTTCTCGCCGCTTCGACCCCCCTCTTGGGCGGATCCGGAACGGCGGTGACACGGGAGCGCCCCGGCCGTGACCAAGAAAGACATCGTCCGTTCGATCGCCGAACAGATCGACCTCCCCCAGCTACGCACCAAGGAACTGGTCCAGAAGACCTTCGATGCCCTGATCGAGACCCTGGTGCGTGACGGCCGGATCGAACTGCGAAACTTCGGCGTGTTCCAGATCAAGCAGCGCAAGGCCCGGATGGCCCGCAACCCCCGCACGGGGGCCCGCGTGCCGGTCCAGGCCAAGCACGTGGTGACGTTCAAACCGGGCAAGGAGATGGAGGAGCGCGTCAGGCAGCTCGACACGCTGGTGGCGGAGGGCGGGGCGGCGACCACGGGTGCCGCCGCAGGCCATCCCCCCGAGGTCCGGGCAGCCGACACCGCTCCGCCGCCCCGCGAAGGCGGGACCTGAGCACGGGACTGCGGTGGCAAACGGGGTCGATTCGGAAGGCCGCGACGACGGGAGGGCATGAGGCCACTTCCCGCGATCGGGCAGCGCGGTGGTTCGGGATGGCGCAGGTCGGGCTGGTGGAGGGGAGTCCCCTTCCGCTACACACCGGCCCGCCAACGGTCATGGAGGACAGGACGATGAACCGTTCCGAGGGCAGTCGGGGTGCACGTGTCCACGGTGCCCGGCGCGTATCGGGGGGAGCGGGGTCGACGGCGTGCACGCGCCTGTCGCCCGGCCTGCTCGTCGTCGCCGCCCTGCTCCTCGCGACGACGACGGGATGCCTGATCCCGATCTACTCTGGCGATCCGATCCGCCGGGCCCAGCAGTTGATCTTCACCTCCGAAGACCTCCGCGCGATCGCCGACGAGTGGGAACGGATCTGGTTCCTCGACCAGCCGTCGCACATGACGCCGTTCCGCACCCATGGCGGGATCATCTGACGTTCACCGCCGTCAGTCGGCGCCCGCGCTCCACAACAGCGCCTCGACCGGCAGGCTGCGGGTGCTGATCCGGACCTCGTCGATCAGGGCCCGGGCGTCGCGCGCCAGCTTCCCCGCGTCGAACCCGCGGCCGACCGTCCAGGTGCCGAAGCCGGGGACGATCCCGCCCCGGATCTCGCATTCGCCCGCCGGCGCGTAGCCGGTGCCGTCGCCGACGAACAGCCGCAGGACGGCGCCGTCGCTGACGACGGCGAGGTGCCGCCACTCCCCCACCGGCAGCGGCGCGGCCCCGACGAGGCTGCGGATCGCCCCCGACGAATCGACCAGCTCGACCGTCGGCCGCCCGTCGGCGGCGAGCCCCAGCTGGAACGGCGCCGTCGGCGCCCCGGTCGGCCGGCCGTCCTTGCCGAGCAGCGTCTGCACCGGGCCGATCTCCACCGGGCGGACCGACAGCTCGATCGTGAACGACGTGAACGGAAACGAGTCGACGGCGTCCATGTGGGTCCGCGAGCGCCCCGGGTCGGTGTACAGGTCGCGTGTCAGCCCGGCGACGAGCGGCGCGGAGTCGTCGAGGGCGCCGCGGTTGGCGACCCCCGGCTGCGGGACGGTGGCGGCGGGCACGGCCGCACCGGCCAGCGGCGCGTTGTCGCGGCCGTACGCGTAGAGGTGGTTGCGGTGGGCGCCGGAGTCGCGGACGGCGACGCCGTCGCGGGCCTCGCGGTCGAACGGCAGCGGCTCCCCCGGCGTGCCCTCCTCGAAGCGCCACCAGGCGAGCACCGCCGCGGCCACGCGCTGCCGCGGCGTGAGCACGGCCGACGCGGACCGCAGGCGGCGGTGGGCGGCGGCGAGCGTGTCGGCGTCGAACTTGACCACCTCGCGGTCGTAGGTCATCAGGCCGTTGACCTCGATCTCGACGTCGGTCGTCTGCGTGTACACGGCGGCGGCGAGGTGCGACTCGACCATCGGGCGGAGCGCGTCGAGGTATTTCAGGTAGGTCTCCTGGAGCGTGGCCCGGTCGGCGAACTGCCGGTAGCCCCAGTTCTTCTCCCCCTGCCAGGTGTGGCCGGCCAGCGGCAGGCCGAGGCCGCCGTACTCCCCGAGCACGCTGGCGCGGCGGTCCTCCGCCGGGGGGCACTCGGGCTGCGGGTAGAAGTGGATGTCGCGGACGTCGCCGACGCCGAAATCGTTGCCGCCGCTGGCCGAGATCACCAGTCGCCCCGGGTCGCGCTCCTTCACGAAGCGCGTCCAGCGCACGGTCTCCGCCTGCCCCCACCCCTCGTTGAACGGCACCCAGGCGACGATGCAGGTGTCGCCGCCGCGCGCCGCCAGCAGGGCGTCGAGCTCGCGGGCGAAGATCGCCGTCGATTCGGCCGAGCGCGTGCCCTCGGTGCCGTCGCGCGGCCAGGGCATGTTGGCATCGCCGCTGGGCATGTCCTGCCAGACGAGCAACCCGAGACGGTCGCAGTGGTGATACCACCGCGCCGGCTCGACCTTGACGTGCTTGCGCACGAGGTTGAAGCCGAGGCGCTGCGTGACCTCGAGGTCGGAGCGCAGTGCCGCGTCGGTCGGCGCGGTGTAAAGGCCGTCGGGCCACCAGCCCTGGTCGAGCGGGCCGAACAGGAACGTCGGCGTGCCGTTGAGGAGGATCCGGACCATGCCGTTGGCGTCGCGGCCGAGGGCCACGGAGCGCATCCCGAACCAGCTCCCGACGGAGTCGACGACGCGCTGGCCGTCGAGGAGCTCGACGGTGAGCTCTTCGAGCGCCGGGGTCTCGGGGGACCAGGGTGTGAACCCCGGCACCGGCAGATCGATCGGCTTTCCGGCCGGCCCCTCCGCGCGCCACCGCCCTCCCCCCGCCACGAGGCGCACGCGCCGCCCCGCGGCGCCGTCGCCGGCGAGGCCGACGGTCACCCGCGCCCGGCTGCCGGGGAGGTCGGGATCGACGCGGACGCGTTCGATCCGCTCCGCCGGAACCGGTTCGAGCCACACCGTCTGCCAGATCCCGGTCACCGGCGTGTACCAGATCCCCTCCGGCTTGGAGAGCTGCTTGCCGCGCGGCTGCGGCCCGGCGTCGGTCGGGTCGTGGACGACGACGGTCAGCTCGTGGGCGGCCCCCGGCCGGGCCGCGAGGGGCGCGGTGATGTCGAACGAGAACGGGTCGTATCCGCCGCGGTGGCTGCCGACCTCGGCCCCGTCGACGAACACGCGCGCTTCCCAATCGACGGCGCCGAAGTGGAGGAGCACGCGGCGGCCGCTCCACGCCTCCGGCACCGAGAAGCTCCGCCGGTACACCACCTCGCGCCCCGCGCCGACGGTCCGGCGGACGCCGCCGAGCGCCGACTCGACCGGGAACGGGACGAGGATCGTGCCCTCGGCGACGAACCCGGCCGCGTCGCCGGCGGCGCGGGGGCGGATGCAGTAATCCCAATGGCCGTTGAGGTTCTGCCACTCGGGGCGCGCCAGCTGCGGCCGCGGATACTCAGGCAACACCGCGGCGGGATCGACGTCGGCGGCAAAGGGCGTGAGCAGGTGGCCGCCGAGCGGGCGCGGAGGCTCGTCGTCGGCCCGCGCTGCACCGCACCAGACGAGCGCCCACGCCAAGCCGACCGTCGCTCCCACCCGTCGCGCGTGCATCGAGGCTCTCCCGTTGGCCGGCCCCAGATCGACGACCGTGCCGTTACAGCTGGTGGAAAAAGTGATCGGCCGTTGGATGCGGCCGACGGCGACCTGGAAATCCCTCGGCGTTTCCCGCGGTCGCCTGACTGGACAGTCACAGCCGGATCTTCGCCGCCTGCTCGCGGATCGTCTCGAGGGGCACGAGCTGCCCGTGGTTGCACCCCGGACAGGCGGCGGCGGCCTCGGCCCAGTCGTCGGGGGTGCGGAGGTTCGAGTCCCAAAAAGGCCAGGTCCGGCACTGCCGCGGCCGCTCCTCGTAGGCGGTGCACTTCCGCGTCGTCGCGTCGAGGAGCACGCAGTCGCCGCCGGGGCGCTCCTTGAGCGAGCGGCGGATCCCGACGCGGTACACGTGGCGGGCCTCGAACTCGGCGCTGGTCATCGACAAGCGCCGCGCCATCGCGTCGATCTCCTCCTGATTGACCCACACGTAGCCCTCGGCGCCGGTGCAGCAATCGCCGCACTGCGTGCAGCGGAAGCGCAGCCCCCCCGCGTACCACGGCTCCGCCGCCGCCTCGCGCTTCATGTCTGCCATGCCGGCCTCGTGAGGGAGATCCCGTCGTCGTGCCCGTCGCCCGCCGCACCGACCACCGCGGCCACCGCACCGACCACCGCGGCGACGTCGGCCGGCCCGTTGAACGGCCCGAAGCTGACGCGCACCGTCCCGCCGTCGGCGGTGCCGAGGTGGCGGTGGACGAGGGCCGCGCAGTGGAAACCCGCGCGGGCCTCGACGCCGGCGATCTGCTCGAGCAGCGCGGCCACGTCGGCGGGATGATAGTCGGCCACGGTGAAGCTCACAATCGGCGCCCCGTCGGGCACTGCGACGACGCGCACGCCGGGGAGCGCCGCCAGCCGCTCCGCCGCCGCCGCCGCCAGCGCCCGGACGTGGCCCGCGACCGCCGCGGTGCCGTGGCGCGCGAGCCACTCGATCCCCGCCGCCAGCCCCGCCAGCGCCGGCACGTCGGGGCTGCCCGCCTCGAGGCGCTCGACGAGCGCCCCGGGCATGTCGAGGCAGGTGCTCGCCGTCCCCGTGCCCCCCTGGACGAGCGCTTCCGGCTCCAGGCCCTCGCGCACCCACAGCCAGCCGGTGCCGCCGGGGCCCTGGAGCCACTTGTGTCCGGCGGCGGCGACGACGTCGGCCACCGCGGCGATCTCGTCGACGGGCACGAGCCCCGCCCCCTGCGCGGCGTCGACGACGAGCAGGCCGTCGTGCTCGCGGACGACGCGCGACAGCGCCGCGAGATCCTGGCGCACGCCGGTGACGTTCGACACCAGGCTCGAGGAGAGGAGTCGCGTCGCCGGCCGCCACGCCAGCCGGACCGCCCGCGGGTCGACGCGGCCGGAGCCGTCGCAGGGGACGATCGACAGGTCGATGATTCCCCGGGCGCGGAGCCATTCGAGCGGCCGGAGGGTGGCGTTGTGGTCGGCGGCGGTGGCGACGACATGGTCGCCGGGCTGGAGCAGGCCGTGGAAGGCGACGTTGAGCGCCACCGTCGCCCCGGTGGAGAGCACGACGCGCGCCGGATCGGCGCCGAGCAGCCCCGCCACGGCGCGGCGGGCACGGTCACGGAGCGCCGTCGCCTCGAGCGCCGAGCGGTAGGCGCCGCGCCCGGCGGTCGCCCCGACCTCGGTCATCGCCCGGACGACGGCCGCGACCACCTCCGGCGGCTTCGGCCAGCCGGTCGCGGCGTTGTCGAGGTAGCGGCGCGGCGGGGAGGTCATCTCAGCCTCCGATCTGGTACATCGCGCGCTCGGGGCGGGCGAACGACGGCGTGCCGATGCCGTGGGCGGCGCGCTTCGCCGCGACGCAGTCGCGGAGCAGCGCGGCGAGGAGCGCGGCTTCGTCGGCCGGCGGGTGCGCCGCGCGGAGGACGGCACGGGCGTCCCATTCGGTCGTCGAGAACAGGCAGTTGCGGAACTGGCCGTCGGCGGTGAGCCGGAGGCGGTCGCAGCGCCCGCAGAACGGCGCGCTGACCGGGTCGATGAACCCGACCGTGCCCCCGTCGGGGTAGCGGTAGTCGACCGCGGGCTGGCCGGGATCGGCGGCCGGGAGGGGCTCGAGCGCGCCGAACTCGCGCGCCAGGATGGCGCGGACGTCGGCGCCGCCGAGGACCTGGGCCCCCGACCAGGCCGACTCGCCGTCGAGCGGCATGAACTCGATGAACCGCAGTTGCAGCCCGGCGGCGCGGCAGTGCCTGGCCAGCGGCACGATCTCCCCTTCGGTGAGCCCGCGGATCGAGACGGCGTTGATGCGGATGTCGCGGAAGCCGGCGCGGCGCGCCGCGGCCAACCCCTCGAGGACGCGCTCCAGCCCGGGGCGCCTGGCGACGGCGGCGAAGACCTGCGGATCGAGGGCGTCGAGGCTGACGTTGAGCCGGGCGAGGCCGGCGGCGGCGAGGGCCGCGGCCTGCTCGGCGAGGAGCAGGCCGTTGGTCGACAGGGCGACCTCCTCGATCCCGGCGATCCCCACGAGGCGTCCGACCAAGTCCGGCAGCCCCGGCCGCAGGAGCGGCTCGCCGCCGGTGAGGCGCAGCGTGCGGATCCCCGCCTCGGCCGCGACGCGCACCACGCGTTCGATCTCGGCGAAGCTGAGCAGCTCGGCCGCGGGCCGGAACCGGGCGTCGAGCGGCATGCAGTAGCTGCAGCGCAGATTGCAGTGGTCGGTGACGCTGACGCGCAGGTCGGTGTGGACGCGGCCGAAGGCGTCGACGAGCCCCGCGGTCGCGGCCGGCGCCGGCACGCTCATCGGACCTCCCCGGCGACGACGGCGCGGAGGTCGCCGGGATGGGCCCAGCGCCGGCTGCCGTCGGGGGCCTCGTCGCATTTCCAGATCGGCACCGTGCGCTTCACCTCGTCGACGATCCACTCGGCGGCAGCGAACGCGGCGCGGCGGTGCGCGGCGGCGACGGCGACGACGATGCTCACCTCGCCGACGGCGACCCGGCCGAGGCGGTGCTCGACGGCCGCGGCGGCGAGCCCGTGGGCGGCGGCCGCGGCCGCGAGGATCCCCTCGAGGAGGCGCCGGGCGAGGGGCTCGTGGGCCTCGTAGTGGAGCGCCGCGGTCAGTTCGGCTCCGGTCGCCTCGCGCGTCGAGCCGACCATCACCACCGTCGCCCCGGCGCCCGGGTCGGCGACGAGGGCACGGACGGCGTCGACCGTGAGCGGCACGGCGGCGAGCCGGACGTGGAGCCGCGCCCCCGTGGCGGCCGGGATCGGCTCCGCAGGCCCTCGCGCTGCCATTTCAGCCTCCGCTCACCGGCGGAATCACCGCCACAGTCGCGCCGGGGGCGAGGCGCTCGTCGTCGGTCGCATACCGATCGCCGTGGGCGAAAGCGCTGCGGGCGAGCAACGGCGCCAGCGCCGGATAGCGCCGTTCGAGGGCACGGCGCAGCGCCCCGACGTCGCCGGCGGTCCAGGGGATGGCGACACGGCGGCAGCCGGCGGCGGCGGCGATGCCGGCGAACAGTTCGACGACGACCGTCGGCCCGGCCTCGGACGCGGCGGCGGACTCGAGGGGCGTGGCGGGCTGGGGCATCGCTGGCTGCGGGGTTGGCGCCGTGCCCCGATCAGGGCCGACCCGACGGGCCGGCATCGGGGACGACGCCGCACGCGCGGGCCAGGAGCTTCACCGGGTGGACGGTCGGCTTCGGCGTCGACTGCTCCATTTGTATCCGGCAGGCGCTGCAGTCGGTAGCGCCGATGTCGACCGTCCCGGCGCGGACCGCGGCCAACAGCCCGCGGCCGATCCGCAGGCTCGTCCGGTAGTTGCGCCGGGCGAGGCCGAAGGTGCCGGCCATCCCCGAGCAGCCGCGGTCGGTGGCGTCGACCGACAGGCCGGGCACGAGGCGGAGGAGCTGCTCGGCGGGGCTGGCCACGCCGGCGACGCGCACATGGCACGGGGCGTGGTACAGGACGCGCTGCGGCAGCGGACGGACCGGGGCCGGGAGCCGCCCGTCGCGGTGCAGCTCCCAGAGGAACGTCGCCGCGTCGCAGGTGGCGGCGACGACGCGCTGCGTGTCCTCGTCGTCGACGAGCCGCGGGTAGTCGTGGCGGATGCAGGTCACCGCCGCCGGCTCGGGGCACACGATCCGGTAGCCGAGGCGGACCGCCTCGGCGAGGATCCGCACGTTGCGCGTCGCCACCCGCCGCGCCGCGGCGACGTCGCCGGCGGCGATCAGCGGCATCCCGGCCGACACCTGCCGGGGATCGACGAACACCCCGACGCCGCTCCGCTCGAGCAGCGCCACCAGCGCCTCGGCGAGCTCCGGATCGTGGCGGCGCGCGAAGGTGTCGAGGAACAACAGCACGCGCGGCCCGCCGCGGCGCGAGGGGCGCGTCAGCCCGCGCCGCGCCGCCCAGCGGAGCGTGCGGTTGCCGGTGAACGGCGGTAGCTTCCGCCCCATCGCGATGCCGAGGAGCTTCTCCGCCAGCCAGCGGGCCCGCGGGCTCTCGAGCAGCGCGTTGGCCAGCGGCGCCATCCGGCCGCCGAGGGCCGACACGCCGTCGATCCGCGACAGCAGCCAATCGGTGACGCCGAGGCCGTTGGCGGCGACGTGGGCCCCGCGGATCTCCGTGACCAGGGCCGGGATGTCGACCCCGGCGGCGCACTCGCTGGTGCACTGGTGGCAGTGGAAGCAGGTGTCGGCGATCGCCGCCACCGCCTCCCCCGCCACGGTCCGCTTGTCGACGCGCCCGGAGACGATCGCCGCCAGCAGGTTCGCCTTGGCGCGCGGCGAGGCCTCCTCGCCGGGATGCTCGCGGAAGCGCGGGCACATCCGCTGCAGCGGCGACTCGCCACGGCAGCTGCCGCAGCCGTTGCAGGCATCGACCTCCGCGAGCAGGTCGGCGGCGCTCCAGGAGAGCACCGGCAGCGCCGCCGCGGTGGCGGCCGGCGGCGGACCGGCCGCCGGATCGGGGAGCGTGCGGAACGCAAACGCCTCCGCCGCCGGGCCCGCGACGCGCCCCGGGTTCATGATTCCCGAGGGGTCGAACAGCGCCTTGATCCGGTCGCCGACCGCGGCCAGCTCGGGGAACCCGTGGCGGAAAAACGGCGTCCGCGACAGCCCCAGCCCCTGCTCGCCGCCGACGGTGCCACCGAGCGCGAAGACCTCGGCGTACAGCGCCTCGGCGAGCGGCACGAGGCGCTGCGGGGCGCGTGGATCGACGAACGGGCGGACATGGAGCTGGCCGTGCGCCGCGTGGCCGAACAGCATCACCGTGGCGGCATGCTGTTTGAGCAGCGCCTGCATCCGGCGGAGGAACTCCGGCAGCGCCGCCGGCGGGACGACGATGTCCTCGACGAACGGCACGGGCCGCTCCGCGCCGCGGACCCCGTGGAGCGTCGACACCACCTGCCGGGACAGATCCCAGAACAGCGCGACGTCGGCGGCGTCCTCGGCGCGGCGGACGTCGATGCACAGCTTCCGCGGCCCGTCGACGAGGCGGATCGCCTCCTCGAGCCGGCCCGCGGCCGCGCGCGGATCGGGCGCGGAGAACTCCACCAGCAGGCCCGCGTCGGCGACCGGGGGGATGAGCAACTCGAAGGCCACGCGCGCGTCGCGGGCCAGCGCCAGGTGGCGCTTGTCGAACAGATCGCAGGCACTCGGCCCGAGCGGTGCCAGCCGCAGCGCGGCCCGCGCGGCGGCGTCGAGCGACTCGAACAGCACCAGCGCCACGGCACTCCCCGGATCGGCCGGAGCCGTCGCCAGCGTCGCCTCGGTGACGATCCCGAGCGTTCCCTCCGCCCCTCCCAGCAGCCGCGGCAGGTCGACGACGCCGTCGTGGACCACGTCGGCGAGCCGGTAGCCGCCGTGCGACCGGCGCCCGGCCGGCTGGTCGCGCTCGATCACCGCGCGCGATTCGGCGATCACCCGCGCCACCCCGGCGGCCAGCGCCGCCGGGCCCTCCGTGGCCGCCGCGGCAGCGGCTTCGCCGACCGGCGTGAATTCGACGATCGTGCCGTCGGCGAGGACCACTTCGGCGGCACGGAGCCGGGACCGCACGGAGCCGTGGCGCGGCAGCCGGCTGCCGGAGACGTCGCGGCCGATCATCCCGCCGACCGTCGTCACCCACGGGTTGGGGGGATCGGGGCCGAAGCAGCGGCCGACCCGGGCGAGGTGCTGTTCGAGGTGGCCGGCCACGACGCCGGCCTGGACGCGGATCGTGTCGGCGCCGGTGTAGACGATCCGCCGCAGGTGCGCCGAGCAGTCGATGACGACGCCGGGGCCAAGCGCCCCACCACAGAGGCTCGTGCCCGCCCCGCGGGGATGGACCGGCACGCCGTTCTCCGCCGCCCAGCGGACCGTGGCCGCGACGTCGGCGGTGGAGCGCGGCTTGACGACGGCCAGCGGCCAGACCTCGAACAGGCTCGCGTCGGTGGCGTAGAGGCTCCGCGCCGGGGCGTCGCAGAGCACCTCGCCGGCGACCACGCCCCGGAGATCTTCCGCGATCCGTTGCCGCTGCAGGTCCATGGGGCTGCCGGGGGCGAACGTCAGGGGCGCGGGGATTCCCCGGAAGCGGGCTGGCGTGCCCCCTCCCGGAGCCGGGCGACGGTTTGCCGGTGCCGTTCGTGGGTCTCGAGGTCGAACCCTCCGAACCGGCCCCGGCCGGCACCGCGGTAGCGGGCCCCGCAGCGGTAGCAGGCGAGGCAGTCGGGGACGACGAAGAACAGCACGACGTCGACCAGCGCCGTGCCGAAGAGGATCGCGAACGTCAGCCACATGTCGCGCCACGCCCAGGCGACGCAGCTCCCCGCCAGCCCGGCGACGACGATCCCGACGCCGAGCCGCTGGGGGAAATCCTTGCGCACGAAAAGATCGGCGCTCGGGCAGACCAGGCAGCGCGAGACCTGCGCCAGGCCATCGGCGCTGCCGCCGACGACGGCATCGGCCGGCGGCACGAGCCGGCCGCCGCACGCCGGGCAACCGATCGGGCCCAGGGGCTCCGGCACGTCGGCGACGACGGCGGCATGGCACGACGGGCAGGTGTAGGCGACACGCATACGGCGATCGTAGCAGGCCGTCGGCCCCCGGCCTGCGCTCCCCTCCCGGGGGCCTGGGCGCCGGACGACCGCGCGGGAGGGGCCGGACCGCTCACCCGACCGCAGTCGGCAGCGCCAGGAGCCGGGCGGCGAGGTCGCCGGTGATCGCCGCCAGGCAGGCGACGTAGAGGATTCCGGTGGCGCTTTGCGTGTTCGGGATGGCGAGCGTCTGCCGGCTCATCACCAGCAGCACGGGAAGGCCGACGATCCCGCCGATCCCGCGCAAAGCCTCGAGCGCCAGCGTGGCCCGATCGGGCGGCTGCGACGAGGAGACGGTGGCCAGCATCCCGAGCAGGCCGGGGAGCGCCACGCACGCCTCGATCCCCCAGGCGACGAGGGCGACGTCGATCATCCGGCGGAGAACGTCGACGCGCATCCCCGGGGCGTTGAGGTACCAGTGGCCGAGGAGCATGGCGTGGAGCGTGAGGCCGACGAGGGCCCCCGAGACGAGGGCCACCGGTCCCTCCGTCCAGCCTCCGCGGAGCAGGGTCGCCGTCGCCAGCAACTTCATGCACACCAGGCAGGAGAGGATGCCGCCGCGCGAGCGACCGGCGAGCCAGAGGATCCCGCCGACCCAGGCGATCACCGCCGCGGCCGCCGGCAGGAGCCACTCCGCTCCGGCGCCGGCCAGAGCCAGCGCCGCGAACGTCGCCCCCCCCATGATCACCAGGAGGTTGACGCGGAAGAATCCCGCCGGCACCGCGGCGGCCGGCGTCAGCACCAACCCCAGCGCCATCCCGAAGCCGGTGCGGAGGAGGAAGTCGACCAGCAGGTTCATCGCGCCGTCGCCTCGCCTTTGCCTCCGTCCGTGGCCGCCGCACCGCCGCCGACCCCGCTCATGTCGACGCGCGACCGTGGATCAGCGCGAGCACCTCGGCGCGGCTCGAGACGTTGGCCCGGAACAGGCCCTTCATCGCCGACGTCACACACAGGCTGCCGGGCTTGCGGACGCCGCGGATCGTCATGCAGGTATGGGTCGCCTCGACGACGACCGCCACGCCCTTGGCACCGAGATCCTCCTCGAGCAGGTCGGCGATCGTCTCGGTGAGCCGCTCCTGCACCTGCGGCCGGCGTGCGACGACCTCGACGAGCCGCGCGAGCTTGCTCAGCCCCAGGACGCGGCCGTCGGGGAGATAGCCGACGTGGGCCTTGCCCATGAAGGGGAGGAGATGGTGCTCGCACATCGAATGGAAGTCGATGTCGCGGACGAGGACCAGCTCGTCGTATTTCTCGGTGAACGCCGTGCGGAGGTGGACGCGCGGATCCTGGCGGAGGCCGCCGAACAACTCGGCGTACATCCGCGCCACCCGGGCCGGCGTCTGCAGCAGGCCCTCGCGGTCGGGATCCTCGCCGACGGCGAAGAGGATCTCACGGACGGCGCGCTCGATCCGGGCGTGGTCCACGCTCCCGGGGAGCTGGCCTGGCGCCGACGACTGCGGGGCGGACGGGGAGTGTGTCATGGAGGGAGTCTACAACGCCGAACGGGGTGTCGCCGGCGACTTCGCCGGCCGCCTCAATTGACGCTGAACGGCGGTGGAAACGGGCGCGGGCCCCGCTCCCGCACCTGCATGGCCTCCAGCAGGATCGCACAGCGCTTCACGGCGTCGGTCTCCGCCAGCAGCCGCAGCTTCCAGGCGACGTCGAGCTCGAGGGTGTAGGCGACGATGTCGGTGAGCATCCCGAGGGTGATCTGGCTGCCGAGGAGCTGGTCGAGCTGCCCCTTGGCGTCGGGGAGGCGCGGCAAGGCGCGTTTGAACGCATCGAGGAGACGCGCCTGCAGCCCCTTGGCGGCGGCGCTGGCCAGCGCCGGATCCTCCTCGGCGAGGATCTCCGCCTCGAACATGCGAAACGGCCGTGTCGGCGGCAGCTCGTCGCCGAGGCGGATGCGGCGGACGCCGAGGAGGAGGACGTTGTACGTGCCCTGCGGGGTGCGCTGGTGGGTGGCGATCCGGCACAGGCAGGCCAACGGCTCGAGGGGCGGGCGGCCGGGGGCGGTCTCGTGACCGGGGGCGAGCGTCGCCAGGGCCATCAGCCGGTCGTCCTCGACCGCCTCCTCGAGGAGCGCCCGGTAGCGCGGCTCGAAGACGTGCAGCGCCTGCATGACGTGGGGAAACATCACCAACTCGGGCAACGGGAACACGCGTGCCCGGCCGGTGAACTGGTCGTTGGTGAAGACGAGCGGCTCGTCGGACATGGCGCGGGGGGCGGCGGTCAGGCCGCCGGCGGATCGAGGTGGATCTCCGGCAGACGCTCCGGATCGACCTCGATCGGGGCGTCGTCGGTGCCCTTGAGCAGCTCCGCGAGGCAGTCGTCGAAGGCGCCGAGGAACCGGGTGAGGTCGAGACCGAGGTGGTGGGGAAGATAGGGCTCGAGGTATCCGCGGGCGGTGCCGTGGAGTTTGCGGGCCCCGCGGAGGTTACCGTTGCCGAAGTGGAACAGGGCCACCGCCACCTGGATCAGACCCTGGTAGAACTTCCGCGACGGCCCGCGGTCGTCGGTCCAGAGCTCCTCCCAGAGCTCGTGACTCTCGAAATAGTCGCACTCGTTGAACTTCTCGATCCCCGCCAGATACAGCGGATGGTAGTCGGGCGGCGGCTCGTTGGTCCCCATATGGCATCCCGGCGCGGCGAGCGAAAGCCTTCCCATCGTAGCACCCCCGGCACTCCGGCCGAGGTGCGCCCCCGGCGGCCGGGGCGTGAATCGGCCGCGTCCCGCCGCCACCGCGCCCTCGACCTGTGCCGGCGGCTCGAAGCCCTCTACCCCGGGGCCCGCTGTTCGCTCGATTTCGCCTCGCCGTTCCAGCTCCTCATCGCCACGATCCTCTCGGCGCAGTGCACCGACCGCCGCGTCAACCTCGTCACGCCCGGGCTGTTCCGGCGCTGGCCCGACGCCACGGCGCTGGCCGCAGCCGACGCCGCGGCACTCGAATCGGTGATCCGCAGCACCGGGTTTTTCCGCGCCAAGGCGCGCAACATCCGGGCCTGCTGCCAGGCACTCGTCGAGCGCCACGGCGGCGCCGTCCCGGAGACGCTCGCCGAATTGGTCGCCCTGCCGGGCGTGGGCCGCAAAACCGGCAGCGTCGTCCTCGGCAGCGCGCTGGGAAAAGCCGAGGGCGTGGTCGTCGACACGCACGTCGGCCGGCTCGCCCGCCGGCTCGGCCTGTCGCGGGCGGCCGATGCCGTCCGCGTCGAGCGCGACCTGATGGCGGTCGTCCCGGCGGAGGAGTGGATCGTGCTGTCGCACCGGCTGATCGAGCACGGCCGCACCGTCTGCGCAGCCCGCACACCCCGCTGCAGCGGCTGCACCCTCGCCGATCTCTGCCCGCGCGTGGGTGTCGGCGACGGCCGCGGAAAACGGCCGCCTCGCTGACAGCCGCCCGCTCACGACGTACAATCCGCGGCGGCGACGGGGGATCGCCGCCTCCGAGTCGGCTCGACCCGTCCCCGCACGGAGCCCGCCCGATGATTCTCTCCGGCCACGAGATCCGGCAGCAGCTCGGCGGCAACATCCACATCGATCCATTCGACGAGTCGAAGCTCAATCCCAACAGCTACAACCTCTCCCTCCACGACGAACTGCTCGTCTACGAGGAGGTGGTGCTCGACATGCGGAAGAGCAACCGCGTGCAGCGGGTGCGGATCCCGGCCGAGGGGCTCGTGCTCGCCCCCAACCAGCTGTATCTCGGGCGCACCGTCGAGCGGACCGAAACCCACAACCTCGTGCCGATGATCGAGGGGCGGAGCTCGATCGGGCGGCTGGGGCTGTTCGTCCACGTCACCGCCGGGTTCGGCGACGTCGGGTTCTGTGGATACTGGACGCTGGAGATGTTCGCCGTGCAGCCGGTGAAGATCTATCCCGGCGTCTCGATCTGCCAGATCTTCTTCCACCAGATCCACGGCGCGATCACCGAATACTCGAGCGACAAGTACCAGAACAACCGCGACATCCAGCCGAGCCTGCTGTTTCGCGAGCTGTCGGCCGGTCCCGGCGACGAGTCTCAACTCGAGCTCGACTTCAACGCCGAGCGCGCCGCCCGGCGCCGCGCCGCCTCCCCCGCCCCCGTCCCGCGCTGACGAGCCCTCCGATGATTCCCAAGCTCCTGGCCTGGATCGTCCTCGCCCTGTCGATCGTCGGCCTCGTGCTCGGGCTGGTCGCCGTGTTCGGCGGCGCGGCGCTCGGGCCGGGATTGCCCGCGCAGTTGGTGATGTGGGGGCTGGTGCCGCTGGTGGCGGTGGCGTCGCTGATGGCTGTGGTTCTCCTCGCCCTGGGCGGCAGGGCCTCGTGAGCCGGGCGGGGGCCCCTTCCCCCGCCGCGCCGGGGCGGGCACACTGCCTCTCCCGCCTCCCGACCAGAAAGGACCGCCCGTGCTGCGCACGCACTCCTGCGGCGAACTCCGCCCCTCCCACGTCGGCCAGACGGCGACCCTCTGCGGCTGGGTCGACCGGGTCCGCGACCACAAGGGGGTGATCTTCATCGACCTCCGCGACCGCTGGGGTCGGACGCAGGTCGTCGTCGGCCCCGAGAGCCCGAGCGCGACGCTCGCGGCCGCGAAGGCGGTGCGCCCGGAGTGGGTGGTGCGCGTCAGCGGCACCGTCGGGGCGCGCCCCGAGGGGACGATCAACCCCAAGCTCGACACCGGCGCCATCGAGCTGGCGTGCACGGCGCTCGACGTGCTCAACGAGGCGGTCACGCCCGTCTTCCAGCCGTCGGCCACGGACCTCCCCGGCGAGGAGGTGCGTCTCGGACACCGCTGGCTCGACCTGCGGCGGCCGGCGATGCAGCGCAACCTCCTCCTCCGCCACCGGATGGTGAAGATCATGCGCGACCACTTCGACGAGCTCGGCTTCGTCGATGTGGAGACCCCGATGCTCGGCAAGAGCACGCCCGAGGGGGCGCGCGACTACCTCGTGCCGGCCCGGCTCGAACACGGCTCGTTCTTCGCGCTGCCGCAGTCGCCGCAGCTCTACAAGCAGCTCCTCATGATCGCCGGCTTCGACCGCTACGTGCAGGTCGCGAAGTGCTTCCGCGACGAAGACCTCCGCGCCGACCGGCAGCCCGAGTTCACCCAGCTCGACGTCGAGATGAGCTTCGTCGAGGCCGACGACGTGATGGGGGTCATCGAGGGGCTCGTGCGGCGCAGCGCCCGCGAGATCCTCGGGCTCGACGTCCCGCTGCCCCTCCCGCGCCTCTCCTGGGACGAGGCGATGGAACGCTTCGGCCACGACGCCCCCGACCTCCGCTACGGCCTGGAGCTGGTCGATCTGGCGGCGGCGGTGCGCGGCTGCGAGTTTCGCGTGTTCCGCTCCGCGCTCGACGCCGGCGGGCGGGTGCGCGGGATCCGCGTGCCCGGCGGGGCGGCGAAGTTTTCGCGCAAGGAGCTCGACGACCTCACGGCGGTGGCCGTCGAGGGGGGGGCGAAGGGGCTGGTGTGGCTCAAGCTCGAGGACTCCGGCGAGTGGTCCGGGCCGGTTGCCAAGAACCTCGGCCCCGCCGCGGCGCCGTTGCGCGACGCGCTCGGCGCGGTGCCCGGGGACCTCGCGCTGGTCGTCGCCGATTCGTTCGACGTCACCTGCAAGGCGCTCCACATGCTGCGCAAGCGGCTCGGGGCGGCGCTTGGCCTCTACGACCCGCAGGCGATGCACTTCTCCTGGGTGGTCGACTTCCCGATGTTCGCCCGCGACACCGAGTCGGGGGGCTGGGCGGCGATGCACCATCCGTTCACGGCGCCGCGCGCGGCCGACCTGCCGCTCCTCGACACCGACCCGGCCGCCTGCCGGGCGCAGGCATACGACCTGGTGATCAACGGCTCGGAGGCGGGGGGGGGCACGATCCGGATCCACGACCGGGCGACGCAGGCGAAGGTCTTCGGGCTCCTCGGGATCTCGGCGGAGACGGCGCGCGAGCGCTTCGGGTTCCTGCTCGACGCGCTGGAGAGCGGGGCGCCGCCGCACGGCGGGATCGCGCTGGGGATCGACCGCTGGATCATGCTGTTCGGCGGTCTCGACAACATCCGCGACGTGATCGCCTTCCCGAAGACGCAAAAGGCGAGCGACCTGATGACCGGAGCCCCGGCCCCGGTCGAGACCAAGCAGCTCGCCGAGCTGGCGATCCGCGTCGTCATGCCGCCGAAGCCCGCCCCGTCCGCCAAGCCCTCCTGACGCGCGCCGTCAGCGGCCGCGTTCTTCGAGCACGAGCGTCATCCGGGCGGCGAGCGACTCGCCGGCGGCGAGGATCCGCCAGCCGCGCCCGCGGTCGAACGCCGCCCCGCCGGGAAGGCAGGTGTAGGGCTCGATGCAGACGCTGCGCCGGTGCGGCGGGGTGAAGAGGACGATCGTGCCGCAGCCCAGGTCCTGCTCGACGCGCAGCGCCGTCGGACCGGCCGGATCCTCGTAGCGGCTGGTCACGACGCCGTCGGCGACGGCCAGATCGGTGAACACGTCGTCGAACTCGAGCGCTCCGATCGCCACCGCGCCGGGAAAGGCGACGCGCCGTTCCGCCGGCAGCAGTCCACCGTCGGGGAGCCAGTCTTTCTGCGGCTGCCAGGTGCGTGCCGGCACGTCGAGCCGGCAGGCGGCGGGATCACCCGACGGCACGAGCGGCAGCGGGAAGTAGGGATGGAGCCCGAGTGCCGCAGGCATCCGGCCCAGGGCGGTGAGTTCGAGCCTGCACTCCAGCGCGTCGGGGGCGAGCGACCAGACGACGCGAAGGACGAAGTCGGCCGGCCAGCGCGGCAGCAGGTCGGGGGCGTCGTGCGACAGCCGGTATTCGGCGGTCACGGTGCTCTCACCGCGCTCGATCACCCGCCACGGCCGCTCGTGGACGAGGCCGTGGATCGGCCGGCCGAGCTTGTCCTTCCCTTCGAGGGCGAACGACTTTCCCTCGAACTCCATCGTCGTCGTGGCGAGGCGGCCGGGATACGGGCAGAGGATCGGGATCCCGCCGGACGTGGGGCGCGCGCCGGCTTCGAGATAGCCGTCGGGCACCCAGACGACCTGCCTGGCCCCTGCTCCGCCGTCGAGCCAGGCGGGCCCGCAGGCGGCGCCACGGCCGACGACGATCGTCGCCCGGGCCTGCGAGGATGGAGCGGTCAATTCGACGACGGCTGGGGGAGCGTTCATGGCGGCATGATACCGCTCGATCGCGGCGGCGCGACCGGCCGCCGATCGACTATGCTCGCCGGTGGAGCGCGGCGGCTCGAGCCGTCGTGCGACGGGCGACTAGCTCAATTGGTCAGAGCACCTCGTTTACACCGAGGGGGTTGGGGGTTCGAGTCCCTCGTCGCCCATCAAGACCTAGGTCCTACCCGCAGTTCCGCGGATCATCGCGGCAGGTGCAGCCTCCGCTCGGGCTCTGCAGAGGGGGTCGCCCCCCGCGCCTTTTCCCTCGCATCGACCCGCAGCCAGGGGTGACGGGCCGATGCGAGGGCGACGGTGGAGCCGGCGGTGTGAGGCCGCCAACGGCCGATGCCAGGGGAGGCGAACGCGCCTGACGGAACATCGCGCGCGGTGGCGGCCACCGCGAGGGCCCCGCTTCAAAGGTTCAGCGCCTGCAGCACGTCCGGCGGAAGTGCAGCAAGGAGTGCCGGGTGGGCTTCGACGAGGCGGGCGACGTCGCCCAGGTCTTTGATCGCCTTGCTCGGCCGTCGTCCCGGGGTGCGCCAGGCCTTGATCTTCCCGGCCAGCGTGTCTTCGAGCGCCGCCACCCGGAGGAGAATCCCATGGACATCGGCGGGGACCGACCGGGAGGTGAAGTCGCGATAGAAGTCTTCCGTGCTCAACTGGAGGCTGACCTGGGAGCGGCCGCGGAAATTCACCGACCACTCGTGACGCTCGGCCTTGAATCCAACGGCCTCGAGCACGCTCACCGCCCGGTCGATCTCATCGACCGCGACGACGAAATCGACATCCCGGGTCACCATCGGCTCGGCGGCCCAGTGGTTCACCGCGATGCCACCGATGGCGCACCAATGCAATTCAGCGCGTTCCAGGGCATCGACCATCTTCATGACGTCGTCGGCGCCGCCTGCGGTCTGCCAGTCGTAGAATTGTCGTCCGGTCATGGGACCGAGTGTACCCAGAGCGGGCAACCGGCCTGCCCACCTTGAACCGGTCCAGCGCCATCGTTGCTGACCGCGCAGCGCTCCCGCAATCGTTCCTCTGACCCGGCGACGTGGATTCGCGGATCTCCAACGGCCGTGTACCCTCGGGCGGGGGAGGGAGCGTTGGCATCGAACCGCGATGACCGGGAGCAAATGATGCGAAGCGTTCAGGGAAGCGGGTGGCAAGGGTCGTGGCGGGCGACCATCCTCGTGGGGAACGCTCGGTTCGGCGGCATGGTTCGCCGGCGCCGGGGCGGGGCGCGGGGATGACGCCCCCAAGCCAGCAACGGAACCAACGCCGTCGCCGCGCCGGCTCGACCATCCCACCGGCAATGGACTCGCGCTCGTGCCCAGCCCGCTACGGGAAGCGCTCGAGGCGTTCGTCGATGCCGAATTCGCACTCGATCGGCCGATCACTCCGGAGGCCTTCGCGAAGGGGTTCGTCGAGGCGCTCGTCGCCGGCGGGCTCCCGACCGACGAGGCCATCCGCACGGCCGCGGCCTTCGCGGCCCAAGGGGGGGCGTATCTGTCGTTTGCCGATCGCCGCAGGATGACCGAAGCGCTGTCGGCGTCGTACCCCGTCTGCCCCGTCGTCGATGGCCTCGCTGAATGCCAGGGGCACCCTGGCGCTGCCGTCCCGCCTGGCGGCGTCGTGGTGGCGTGCAACGACATCCTCGAGGAGGGAATGCTCTTCTGGGCCCGCCACGCGAGAAACGATCCCTCGTGGCTCCCGCGCGACGCGTTCGACGAGCCGATCGAGTGCCTGGTCAGTGCTTGCTCGTTCAACGTCGGCTCTCCCGGCGTCACCGGCGAGGACGACACGCTCCGGGTGCGTGCCACCATGGAGCTGTTTGTCGAGCAACCCGGAGAGGAGCGGCGGAGCCTCACGCGGTTGGCGGGCTCTCCCGCCGTCACGCCTCCCCGCTTGCCGATTACCATGCGACCGATTCGTGACCCTCGTCGCCCAGTTCCCTTTCGTTCCACACGCCTGAGGA
>JAGWVR010000055.1 GCA_018970785.1 Planctomycetota bacterium | reverse complement strand
GGAGCTCAATCACCAGGTGACCGGGAAGTCGACCCCGTGCCACGTCTCGATCGATCGCTCCGGCCGGGCCGCGCTGGCCGCCAACTACGGCGGCGGCAGCACCGTCTGCCTGCGGATCGAAGAGGACGGCCGGCTGCAGCCTCTCGTGCCGGGCACGCCTGGCGGTCACCTCCAGCATGTCGGCAAGAGCGTCAACCCCGAGCGCCAGGCGGCGCCCCACGGCCATTCGATCGATCCGTCCCCCGACGGGCGGTTCGCGATCTCCTGCGACCTCGGCATCGACAAGGTGCTCGTCCACGCCCTCGACATCGGCGCCGGCACGCTCACCTTCCATGGCAGCGCCCCGGTCCGGCCGGGGGCGGGGCCGCGTCATTTCGCGCTCCATCCCGACGGCACGTACGGCTACTGCATCAACGAGCTCGACCTCACGGTCACCGCCTTCGCCTGGGACCCGGCGGCAGGATCGCTGCGGGAGTTCCAGACGCTGTCGACGCTCCCCGCCGACGTCACCGACAGGACGGGGTTCTCGACCGCGGAGATCGCGATCCATCCGTCGGGGAAGTTCCTCTACGGGTCCAACCGCGGCCACGATTCGATCGCCATCTACGCCATCGACGGTGACAGCGGCCGGCTCACGTTCCGCGGAGTCGAGCCGATCCGTGGCCGGACGCCGCGGAACTTCGCCATCGATCCCTCCGGCCGCTGGCTCCTGGCCGCGGGCCAGGACTCCCACACGGTGACCGTGTTCGGGATCGACCGGCAGACCGGTGCGCTGGAGTTCACCGGCCAGTCGGTGCCGGTGCCGGCGCCGGTGTGCGTGCTGTTCGACACGCCGCGCTGACCGCTCCGGACCTCGCCGCCCCCCTTCCCTCCGCCACCGATGACGATCACGCTGCTGAAGTCGAAGATCCACCGTGCGACCGTGACCGGCGCCTCGCTCGACTACGAGGGGAGCCTGACGATCGCCGCCGACCTCGCCGAGCAGGTGGGGCTGCGGCGCTACGAGCGGATCCTCGTCGGCAACCTTGCCAGCGGCCAGCGCTTCGAGACCTACGTGATCCTCGGCCCGGCCGGGAGCGGCGTCATCGAGCTCAACGGCGCCACCGCCCATCGCGGCAAGAAGGGGGACAAGCTGACGATCATGGCGTTCGGCGAATTCGAGCCGAAGGAAGCCGAGCGCCACGTGCCGGCGGTG
The DNA here is from genome assembly GCA_018970785.1 of Planctomycetota bacterium. Classification (GTDB taxonomy): domain Bacteria; phylum Planctomycetota; class Planctomycetia; order Pirellulales; family UBA1268; genus F1-20-MAGs016. The sequence goes on along the minus strand of JAGWVR010000055.1, from coordinate 22,417 downwards.
ATCGTCCTCGGCCCGGGAAACGTCGTCGCCAAGGCCCAGGCCGCCCCGTCGCGGCGGCGGGCAACGCGGCCGCCCAAGCCACGCGGCGCGTGAGCCGGCGCGGCGGAGCGGTTCACCGCCGGCCGTCGCCGGCCAGGAGCAGCTCGAGGTAGCTGCGCCGTTCACGCTGCCCGCAGTCGAGATGGCGGGCGAGATCCTCGAGCCGGTCGCGGGCCGCCGCCAACCCGCTCGCGTCGGCCTGCTGTTCGAGTTCGGCGAACGTGCCCAGGCCCTCGACCTCGTCGAGCGCGACTTCGACGGCCGCCCCGCGCCACTCGAGGGAAAACGGCGTCCGCCGCTTGCGGACCTCGCGGACGGCGTGGAAGCCGAGGGCGGCGAGCAGTTCGTGCCACCGGCCGAGCGTGGTCACGGGATCCTCTCCCGCGTCGCCCAGGGGCAGTTCGATCTCGCGGCGCGTCTTCGTGGCGGCGTCGATCCGCGGCCCCTTCCAGGTGACCACGACCCGGTCGGCGTCGCGGCGGAGGCGCAGCGCCTCGTCGGTGGCGGCGAAATCACGGCACGGATGGGCGTAGTAGCGGTCGGACTGCTCGTGGGGCGTGCCGGGGCGGCCGCCGAGGTCGGCGAGCCGGCGGCGGAGGCCGGCAGGGTCGGCGACGGAAAACTTCACCTCCACCTCGTACACTGACGGCGCTCCGTTCCCTTCTCGCCCCCGTTCCCGGACGGTTCCGCCGATGGTATCCGCGCGCCGCGTCGTCGTCCTCGGGTGTCTGCTGTGCTGCGGCGTCGGCGTGCTGGCCGGCTGCGGCGAGGTCCGGGCGAAGCATCCCGCCGTCGGCCGGCGCGTCGGCCGGCTGCCGATCGTGTCGCTGGCCGACCCGTCGCGGCCCCCACCATCGCTCGCCGGCCGGGTCACGCTGCTCAACTTCTGGGGCACCTGGTGCCCGCCGTGCCGCCGCGAGTTGCCGGGACTGGTCCGCCTCGCCGGCCGACTCGCCGACGAGCCCGGGTTTCAACTCGTGGCGATCTCCTGCGGCAACGGTGGCCCAGACGACCTCGAGGAACTGTCGGCGGAGACGCGCCAGTTCCTCGCCGCCGCCACGCTGTCGCTCGACGCCTGGGGCGATCCCGACGGATTCACGCGGACGACCTTCGGCACCGCCTACGGCTTCACCGCCTTCCCGACCACCTACCTGATCGGTCCCGACGCCACGATCCTCCGCGTCTGGACCGGCTACCGCCCGGCCGACGAAGCGGAGATCGCCGCTGCCGTGATCAAGCTCCTCCGCAGCCTGCCTCCCCGGGCTCCCGGCGGGCCGGCACCGGAGATGGGGCCGGTCGCGCCAGCCGCTTGAGAAACGCGGCCGCCGCCCGGGCGGGATCGGGGGCCGCCGTGATCGCCGCAGCGACGGCGACGCGCGTGATCCCCAGCGCTGCCAGGGCGTCAAGCCGGTCGAGCGTGATTCCGCCGATGGCGAACACCGGCCGCGGGCTCGAGCGCACCGCGGCGGCGAGGAACGCCGGCGACGCGTGGGTCGCGAACGCCTTGGTGGCCGAGGGGTAGCAGGGGCCGACGCCGACATAGTCGGCCCCGTCGCGCCAGGCGGCGGCGACCTCGTCGGGATCGTGCGCGGTCCGCCCCACGAGGCGCCGCGGTCCGACCAGCGCCCGCGCCGAGGCGACGGGGAGATCGTCGGCTCCGACGTGCACGCCGTCGGCCGCGCCCGCCGTGGCGATGTCGGCCCGGTCGTTGACGATCACCAGCGGAGCCCGGGCCCCGCCCCGCGCCGCCAGGCTGACCGCCACCGTGACGCGGCGGAGGAGCGCCGCGGTCGGGAGCCGCTTGTCGCGGATCTGCACGCATCCGACCCCGGCCCCGAACAGGTCGGCGACGAGGCGTGCGAAGGCGATCTCGTCGTCGCGCCCGTCGACGACAACGCAGAGGTTCGCGGCAGTGAGCCGGGCAGCGGCGTCGACGGGGGAACCTGGGGAAGGAGTCGTCATCGTTCCATATCTACCTCCGGCCGGTCGCGATCCACAGTCCGGCCAGTCGCATGATTCCCGCTCGCTGTCCGGGGAGGCCGGCCCCCGGCGACCCGCCACCGCGGTTTCTGCCAGGGAAAAACGCCCCCCCGACGGCGCCGGCGATCTGCTATGGTCCCCTCCCCGTCGCCCGCCCCGGCCCCCCGTGATCTCCCCATGGCCCTTCTCCGTCGGCTCACGCTCGTCTGGCCCGGGCTGCCGGGATTGTGGCTGCGCGGAAGCCGCTCCGGGTTGGTGCTGGCGCTGGCGCTGGCGGTCCTGCTCGACGTCGCGATCGTGGCGACATTCGTGTGGTCGGAACTGTTCGACGCCGCGCTCGTGGTCGGCCTGTGGGCCGCCGTCGCCGCTGTCTGGGGAGTCGGCACGGCGGTCGGATGGGCGACGTTCCCGGCAGCGCTCCCGGCGGCGGGTGGCGCCGACGGCGAGGCGCTGTTCCAGGCCGCCCGCGACTCCTACCTGGCGCGCGACTGGCTGGCGGCCGAGGAGCGGTTGCGGGAACTGCTCACGCTCTCCCCAACCGATGGCGAAGCCCAGTTGTTGCTCGCCACGCTCTGGCGGCGGGCCGGCCGACCGCGCGAGGCCCGAACCGCCCTCGAGGCGCTGGCGCGAAGCGACGCGGGGAGGCGGTGGTCGGCCGAGATCGAGCGCGAACGACACCTGATCCTCGCCGCCGAAACGGCGCCCGCGGAAGTGTCCCGCCTGCCAACCAGGCAGGCCGACGCCGCTCCGGTGCGGCGGGCCGCCTGACCGGATCGGTTCGCCGGCCGCGGGAGCGGCATCCCACCGGTGCAAAACCGGCCCGCGGACCGGAGAATGCGCCATCTTCCAGACAGCGGCGCGCCGTTGTCCTAGAATCGCCGACAGGGACCGGTGATTGGTCCCCGGTTTGCTGTTGTGTTGAGTGTCGACAGCCGCGCGCCGCGGCCCGCTGCCCCACGGTGGCGCGGGACACACCGTGGGCGGATCCCGTGGTTCTAGGGGACAGAGGGGCGATTCATGTACGAACGTTTCACCGACCGTGCCCGCAAGGTGATGCAGCTGGCCAACCAGGAGGCCCAGCGCTTCAACCACGAGTACATCGGCACCGAGCACGTCCTCCTCGGCCTCATCAAGGAGGGGAGCGGCGTCGCCGCCAACGTCCTCAAGAACCTCGACATCGACCTCCGCAAGATCCGGATGGAGGTCGAGAAGCTCGTCCAGAGCGGCCCCGACATGGTCACGATGGGGAAGCTGCCCCAGACGCCGCGGGCCAAGAAGGTCATCGAGTACTCGATGGAGGAGGCGCGGAACCTCAACCACAACTACGTCGGCACCGAACACATCCTCCTCGGCCTGCTGCGCGAGCAGGAAGGCGTGGCTGCCCAGGTGCTGATGAACCTCGGCCTCAAGCTCGAGGACGTCCGCGAGGAGGTCCTCAATCTTCTCGGCCACGGCATGGAGGAAGGGGGCGAACGGGCCGGGATGGGCGGTGGTCGCCAGCCGGCGGGGGCGGGGGCGGGGAGCAGCAGCGACCCGGCCACCAAGGGGGGCAAGAGCAAGACGCCGGCCCTCGACAGCTTCGGCCGCGACCTCACCGAGCTGGCGCGGCAGGGCAAACTCGACCCGGTCATCGGCCGTGAGAAGGAGATCGAACGCGCGATCCAGATCCTCTGCCGCCGCACGAAGAACAACCCGGTCCTCCTCGGCGAGGCCGGCGTCGGCAAGACGGCGATCGTCGAGGGTTTCGCCCAGCGCGTCGTCGACGGCCATGTGCCGGAGCTCCTCTCCGACCGGCGGATCGTCGTCCTCGACCTGGCGATGATGGTCGCCGGGACGAAGTACCGCGGCCAGTTCGAGGAACGGATCAAGGCGGTGATGAACGAGGTCCGCCGCGCCAAGAACACGATCCTGTTCATCGACGAATTGCACACCCTCGTCGGCGCCGGTGGTGCGGAGGGGGCGATCGACGCCTCGAACGTCCTCAAGCCCGCCCTTGCCCGCGGCGAGATCCAGTGCATCGGCGCCACGACGCTCGACGAGTACCGCAAGTACATCGAGAAGGATTCGGCGCTCGATCGCCGGTTCCAGATCATCATGGTCGAGCCGGCCAGCAAGACCGAGGCCGTCGAGATCCTCAAGGGGCTCCGCGATCGCTACGAGAGCCACCACCGCGTCCAGATCACCGACGAGGCGCTGGAAAGCGCCGTCGAACTCTCCAGCCGCTACATCACCGGCCGGTGCCTTCCCGACAAGGCGATCGACGTCATCGACGAGGCCGGTGCCCGGGTGCGGCTCAAGGCGATGACCAAGCCGCCGGATCTCAAGGAGATCGACGACGAGGTCGAGCGCCTCAACAAGGAGAAGGAGGAGGCGGTCGCCAACCAAGACTTCGAGAAGGCGGCGGCCCTCCGCGACCAGGCCGACAAGCTCAAGAAGAAGAAGCAGTCGATGACCCGCGACTGGCGCGAGAAGTCGCGCGAGGCCGACGGTGTCGTCGATGGCGAGGTCGTGGCCGAGGTCGTCGCCAAGATGACCGGGATCCCGCTGACGCGGATGTCGACGGAAGACAGCCAGCGGCTGATGGCGATGGAGGACGAGCTCCACCGCCGGGTGATCGGCCAGGACGCGGCGATCAAGAGCGTCTCGAAAGCGGTCCGCCGCAGCCGCTCCGGGCTCAAGGACCCGAAACGGCCGACCGGCTGCTTCATTTTCGCCGGTCCGACGGGGGTCGGGAAGACGCTCCTGGCCAAGGCGCTGGCGCAGTTCATGTTCGGCGACGACGAGGCGCTGATCCAGATCGACATGAGCGAGTACATGGAGAAGCACAACGTCAGCCGGCTGATCGGCGCCCCACCGGGCTACGTCGGCTTCGAGGAGGGGGGGCAGCTCACCGAGAAGATCCGGCGCCGTCCCTACTCGGTCGTCCTCCTCGACGAGATCGAGAAGGCGCATCCCGACGTGTTCAACATGCTGCTGCAGGTGATGGAAGAGGGGCGGCTGACCGACTCGTTCGGTCGGAACGTCGACTTCCGCAACACGATCCTGATCATGACCACCAACGCCGGTGCCGAGGCGATCAAGAACGAAGCGGCGTTCGGATTCCAGAAGCCCGACGGCGACGCCAGCTACGACAGCATGAAGGGGCGCGTCAACGAGCGGATCGAGAAGGTGTTCCGCCCCGAGTTCCTCAACCGCGTCGACGACGTGATCGTGTTCCACCATCTCACCGTCGACGACCTCAAGCGGGTGATCGACATCGAGTTGGCGAAGGTCCGCGAGCGCCTCGGCGAGCGCGGCCTGAAGCTCGAGCTCACCGACGAGGCGAAGAAGTTCCTCATCAAGAAGGGCTCCGACACCGACTTCGGCGCACGGCCCCTGCGCCGGGCCCTCGAGAACTTCATCGAGGACCCTGTCAGCGAGGAGCTCCTCAAGGGGGAGTTCGAGGGCAAGGACACGATCCAGGTCGACTGCGTCGAGGTGGCCGGCAAGAAGCAGCTCGTGTTCAAGGGGCTGGTCACCGCCGAGCCGGTCGCCAGCGCCCCGGCGACGGGCGAGTCGGCATAGCTCTTTTGCCATGGGCCGTCCCGGCCGGCGGGCTCCGCCGCGCCGGGGCGGACCGCGGCGCTCTTGACAGGCTTTCCCAGCTTGCCGGCCCCGCGCGTCCCGTGGAAATCCTCCACGGTCGGCTCAATCCTCCCGACCGGCAGAGCCGATGCTACCGGTACGGTCGGGTGCGCCGCGTCAGCCGCGCCGCCGTGACTTCCGGGCTGCGCCATGGCGACCGATCCCACCACGCCCGTCGCGAGACTCCGCGGGGGTTTCTCCGACTGGATCGCCGACCGCGTCGCCGACCTCGGGGCGTTCATGCTCGACCGGGTCGCCGCGGTGGGGGACGTCGCGATCTTCACGTTCCGCACGCTCGGCTGGATCGTCGCCCGGCGGCAACGCCGCGACGTGCTCGTGCCGGCCTTCTACCAGATCGGTGTCCTGTCGCTGCCCGTGGTGGCGTTGACCGGGCTGTTCATCGGGATGGTCCTGGCGGTGCAGAGCTACGCACAGTTCCGGGCGCTCGGCCTGCAGACACGGCTGGGCAGCGTCATCAACCTGTCGCTGGTGCGCGAACTCGGCCCGGTGCTCGCCGCGACGATGCTCGCCGGCCGGGTCGGCAGCGCGATGGCCGCCGAGCTGGGCACGATGCGCGTCACCGAACAGATCGACGCGCTGGAGAGCATGGGGGCCAACCCGGTCTATTACCTCGTCGTGCCCCGGTTCCTCGGCTGTCTGGTCCTGATCCCGACGCTGACCGTGATGGCCGATTTCATGGGGGTGCTCGGCGGCTACCTCTATTCGCACCTCGTCCTCGGCATCGACTACCACCACTACTGGACCAACTCCCGGGAGTACGTCGATGCCTTCGATTTCCTGATGGGGATTTTCAAGAGCTTCTTCTTCGGGGCCGCGATCGCGCTGGTCAGCTGCCACCACGGTTTCCATTCCGGCCACGGTGCGGAGGGGGTCGGCCGCGCGGCCACCAACGCCTTCGTCCACTCGTTCGTGCTGATCCTGATCCTCGACCTGTTCCTGGGGATGTGGCTCAACAACGTCCACGATTTCTTCCGCCCCGAAGGCCCGCGCCGCCTGTTGTGAACGCCCGCGGCGGCCGTTCCGGCCTGCCGACCTCCACCCGCCATGGCCCCCTCACCCCCCGCCACACCCGTCGATCCCGCCCTTCCGGTGCTCGCCACCGAGCGGCTGACGGTGCGCTTCGGACTCGTCACGGTGCTCCGCGACATCAGCGTGGCGATCGCCCCCGGGGAGACGCTGGTGATCCTCGGCGAGAGCGGCTGCGGCAAGACGGTGCTGCTCAAGTGCCTGATCGGGCTGATCCGCCCGAGCAGCGGCGAGGTGCGTTTCGAAGGGCGGTCGCTGGCCCGCCACAGCGAGCGCTCCCTGGCCTCCCTCCGCACGAAATACGGCTTCGTGTTCCAGGGGGCAGCCCTGTTCGACAGCCTGTCGATCGCCGACAACATCGCCTTCCCGCTCCGCGAACACACCCGCCTGGCCGAGGCCGAGATCGCGGCGATCGTCGACCAGCTCCTCGCCGAGGTCGGGCTGCCGCCCCAGGTGCGGTCGCGGAAGCCGATGGAGCTCTCCGGCGGGATGCGGAAACGGGCCGGGCTCGCCCGGGCGCTGGCCCTCGATCCCCCGGTGGTGCTCTACGACGAGCCGACCACGGGCCTCGACCCGATCATGACCGACGTCATCGGCGAACTGATCCTCAAGGTCCGCGCCCGGGGGGGCGTGACCAGCGTGGTCGTCACCCACGACATGCACACCGCCCGCAAGGTCGCCGACCGGATCGTGATGCTCCATCCGCTCGGCCGGCTCGCCGCCGACGCTCCGCAGATCGTGTTCTCCGGCACGCCCGCCGAGCTCGACCGCAGCCGCGACCCGCGGATCCGCCAATTCATCGAGGGCCGGGCGGGGAATCGCCTCGTGGAAGCGGCTGCCGGAGGTGGGGCATGAGCGACCGCACGATGCAGTTCCGGGTCGGCGTGATGGTCCTGGCGACGGCGATCATCGCCGGGATCCTCATCGTCCTGTTCGGCGACCTGCCGGCACTGGTGCAATCGACCTACCCGCTGCGGATGAGCTTCGGCGACGCGCGCGGCGTCGCCCCCGGGACGCCGATCCGGAAAAACGGGATCCTCGTCGGCCGCGTCTCCGACGTCGCGCTCGACGAGCGTGGCGGCGTCAGCGTCGTGGCGAACATCGACTCCCACGTCCCCGTGTACCGCGACGAGGAGCCGCGGATCACCGGATCGCTCCTCGGCGACGCGGAAATCGCGCTGGTCCCGGGGCGCGTGGTGCCGCCCCGGCAGCGCCTCGCCCCGGACGAGGTCCTCGTCGGGGCCGTCGCCCGCAACCCGTTCGACGTGTTCGCGTCGCTGGAACCGAAGCTCGGCGGAGCGCTCGACTCGCTCGTCCAGGCGAGCGACTCCGTGACCAAGCTGTCGGGCAACCTCGACCGGATGTTCCTCGGCGAGGACGACCGCTTCGAGACGATCGTCCGCAAGACCGAGGCGGCGCTCGATTCGTTCTCGGTGGCGATGAACAACATCAACGCCGTCGTCGGCGACCCCGCCTCACGGGAGCGGATCGCGGACACGCTCGAGGCTCTCCCCGAGGTCATGGCCGACCTCCGCGCCACCGTCAAGGGCATCGGCACCACCGTCGAGAGCGCCGACCGCAACCTCCGCAACATCGAGGGGCTGACCAAGCCGCTCGGCGACCGTGGGGCCGCGATGGTCGCCCAGATCGACCGCACGATCGGCCGGCTCGACGAGGTCCTCCAGCAGGCGTCGGGGTTCACCCGCGCGCTGACGCAATCCGATGGCACGCTCGGGCGCCTCGTCCGCGATCCCAAGGTCTACGAGGAGCTCGCCCAGGCCGCCGCCAACGTCAACCGCCTGACGCGCGAACTGCGCCCGATCGTCGACGACGTGCGGGTATTCACCGACAAGATCGCCCGCCACCCCGAGCAGCTCGGCGTGCGCGGCGCCCTCGACCGCAAGGTGGGGGTGAAGTGATCCCCGCGCCGGTCATTTCACGACCGGCGCCGACACGTCGGGCTCGAGGACACGCAGGTACTCGGCGATGAACTCGCCGTAGCGGGCGCGGATCTCCGCGGGAAGCAGCTTGTATCCGGGGAGCCGACCGCGGCAGGCGGGCGCGCCGCAGCGGCACGTCGCCCCCTGATGCTCGATGACGTACTCGAACGTCTCGTAATCGATCGACAGCTCCTCGCCGGCGGCGATCGCCCGCAGCGCCCGCATCTCGATCTCGCGGACCCCGGTGCGGATGATCAACCCGCAGTTCGGCTCGCAGGAATGGTTGCACAGCACCAGCGGCCCCTCGGGGCGGACGTGCGTGCCGACGTCGACCTGGATCGTGTCGGGACCACGGGCGGGGACCTGCGGTCCCCAGGCCCGGAGGATCGTCTCGCCGGCGGCGATCCCCCGCGACGCCCGCAACCCGCGGCCACCGAGGCCGACGTGTACGGTCACCGGCCCGTGGCTCGCCGCCGCGGACTCCCCCTCGGGTAGGCCGACGAGCCGGTCGAGCGAGGTGCCGGTGATCCGCGTCCCGTACCGGCTCTCCAGCCACGTCACCGCCTGGTCGATCGTGTCGGCCTGGAGGAGGACGAGCTCCCCGGCGGTCACGTTGTCGAGCACCCCCGACGCCGAGTCGATCCAACTGCCACCGGCGACGACGAAGCTCTCGGCGTCGGGCCTGACCGCGGCGACACCGGAAGCGATCAGGCGCGTGATCTCCCCCGGCGCTCGGCCACGCATGTAGGCATCCTCGTAGACGATCACCCGGTCGAAGGCGGCGGCGATGAGCTTGCCCTGCTCGACGATGTCCTCGTCGCGACGGTCGCCGGCGGCGGAGTAGACGGCCGTCCGCTTGCGGTGCGGCAGCGGGCGGAGCGTCGAGATCATCAGCTCCAGCGAGTCGGGGTTGTGGCCGTAGTCGACGACGACGGTCGCACCGGCCAGTTCAACGACGTTGAATCGCCCCGGCGATCCGGCCATCCCCGCCGGAAAGGTCTCCAGGCCGAGGCGGACGATCTCCAGCGGCACGCCGAGACGCCAGGCGGCGGCCGCGGCGGCGAGGACGTTGTCGACCTGGAACCGCACCAGCCCGCGGTGCACCAGCGGCACCCGGTCGAGGTGTGCCAGCCGCGTCTCGCGGGGGCCGTCGCAGAGCACGATCCAGCCGTCGCGTACCGTGGCGGCCAGGCCTCCGGCGGCGAGGTGCTCGACGAGCACCGGCGCGGCCGGGTCGGCGGAGAAGTACACGACCTGCCCCTTGCACCACTGCCGCATCCCGACCACGAGCGGGTCGGCGGCGTTGAGCACGGCGGCGCCGGTGTCGCGCTTCACGGCGCAGACGATCGCCCCCTTCACCCAGGCGAGCTTCTCGGGGGTGTCGACGGCGCCGATGCCGAGATGGTCGCCACGGCCGATGTTGGTGACGACGGCGACGTCGCAGCGGTCGAACCCGCAGCCCTCGCGGAGGATGCCGCCCCGCGCCGTCTCGAGGACGGCGGCGGTGACCGTCGGATTGGCGAGCACACGCCGCGCGCTCTGCGGCCCGCTGCAGTCCCCGGAGTCGATCATCCGGTCGCCGATCCACACCCCTTCGGTGCAGGTGGTGCCGACCGTGGCCCCGCCGGCGGCGGCGAGGTGGGAGATCAAGCGGACGACGGTCGTCTTGCCGTTGGTGCCGGTGACCGCGGCCACCGGGATCCGGCCGTCGTCACCGGGGCCGAACAGCGTGTCGACGATCGCCGCCCCGACGTTCCGCGGCATGCCGATCGTCGGCTCGAGGTGCATCCGCAGGCCGGGGCCGGCGTTGACCTCGATCACGGCGCCGCTCCGGCCGTCGAGCGGCCTGCCGATGTCGGCGGTGACGACGTCGATCCCCGCGATGTCGAGGCCCACCACGCGGGCAGCATCAACCGCCCGGGCCGCGACCTCGGGATGGACCCTGTCGGTGACGTCTTCGGCGGTGCCGCCGGTGCTGAGGTTGGCGCTGTGCCGCAGCACCACCGTCCGCCCCGCCTCGGGAACCGAGGCCGGCGTCACCCCCTGCTCGGCGAGCACGGCGATGGCAACCGCGTCGATGACGATCGGGCTCAGGGAAGTGGCATGGTCGCCGCTGCGCCGCGGATCCTCGTTGGCCTTGGCGACGAGCTGCTCGATCGAGCTGACCCCGTCGCCGGTCACGGTCGGCGGGTGACGGCGCGCGGCCGCGACGACCTTGCCGCCGACGACGAGGAGCCGGTGATCACCGCCGGGGATGAAGCGCTCGACGACGACCTCGTCGCCGTGCGTGCGGGCGAATTCCCACGCACGGGCGACCTCGTCGGGCGTGGTGAGATTGACCGACACCCCGCGCCCCTGGTTGCCGTAGCGCGGCTTGACGACCACGGGACCGCCGAACTCCGCCGCCACCGCCTGGGCCTCGGCGGCATCCGTCACCGGTCGCCCCTCGGGAACCGGTATCCCCGCCTCGGCCAACAGCGCCCGGGTGAGGTCCTTGTCCTGGGCGATCGACTCGGCGACCGCCGGGGTGCGGTCGGTCTCGGCGGCGATGATCCGCCGCTGCTTCGCCCCCTGACCGAGCCGCACGAGGCTTCCCTCGTTGAGCCGCCGGCAGGGGATCCCCCGGGCCAGCGCCGCATCGACGATCGATCGCGTGCTCGGGCCGAGCTGGACCTCGAGAAGCAGGCCGCGCAACCGCTTGAGCTCCGCGGCGATGGGAAACTCCCCGCCGTCGATCGCCGTCATGATCAGGCGGTGCGCCGTCTGCAGGCACTCCAGCGCGAACTTCTCCTCGACGTACTCGATGACCACCCGGTAGCAACCGCGCTGGTCGAGCTCACGGGCACGGCCGTAGCCCACCGCCGTGCCCGCGGCGGTCTGGAGTTCGAGCGTCACGTGCTCGAGCACGTGTCCCATCCAGGTGCCGGTGTCGAGCCGCTGGAAGAACCCACCGCGCTCGCCGATGTTGCAGCGGTGCTCGATCATCCCCGGCAGCCAGCGCTTGATCTTGTCGTTGAAGCCGGGGATGACGTGCGATGGGAAATCCTCGAGGTGGCCGAGGTCGACCCACACCTCGAGGACCGGAAACGCGGCCCACTCGTTGGGGCCCCGCAACACCTTGATCTTCGTGATCTCCATGGTCGGTTCGGTGGTCGCCTCGGGGCCCGACGCCGACGCGTGCGTGGGCTGGTGTGGTGTGCCGGTCCTCTGGCAGCCGGACGCTCCGGCTGGCCTGGGATGGGGACCTGCACGCTGGGGTGCCGACCGAGGCGGCGCGTCGCCACCACGGACGGACGGCCGGGGCCGTCAGGAAAATGGCCGGGGGGATTGGACGCCAGTCCTCCGCGGAAGGCCACCGCGGCCGACAGGCACCCTGATCATGGCGGCCAGCAATCCGGTGCCGCGGGAGAAACACCCCTGCCGCAGACGCGCCTGGCAGTCGGGCGAAGATGGATTCGGGAACCGAAGACCAACGAACCGGCCGTGAGGGCCATGGGTCGATCGATGTCCTGAACCGGGGGACCGTCCGGCACCGCCGCACGCCGCGCGGACGTGCGTTCGCTCGCGATGCCACGTTCCACCGGCACCATGAATCGAACGGCCGACCGGGCGAAAAGGATCGCTTGCCGCCCTGCCGACCCGTCGGACGCGCCGCAGTTTTGCCGCGAAGCACCCAACGCGGTGGAGATTTTACGACTCGCCACGGCGAAAGCGAATGACGGGCCCCGGCAATCGGCGCCGATCGACCCCCTCACCCCCCGGAGGCGTGCAACGTCACCTGCCGACTGCACCGGTTTTTCCGGTGGAAACACCGCGATCACCCCCTCCCGGGTCCCTCCCGGCCGGCATCCGGTTGGCGGATTCCGGCACGCTGGGATACTCGTCAAACGCCCTGCCGGTTCTTGCGGCCCCCGTGCCGCTCCCATCCCTCCGTCACCATGCCGCCCACCCCTTCCTCCGCCACCCCCGCCCCCCCCCTGCCGCCCACCCTCCCCGATGCCGCCGTCCTCGGGCTCGAACCGGGGGAAACGGTGATCGCCGCGGCGCGTTTCGACCTCGACGCGGAGCTGCGCTTCACCGACGGCTGGCTGGTGTTCACCGGGCAGCGTCTCCTCGCCGACCGGCCGGCGTCGGCCGACCCGTCCGCCGTGGTGAGGACCACCCCCGGCGGCATGACCGCCTGGCCGCTCGACGACGATTGCCAGCTGGAGATCCGGATCCGCGGCGCGGTCGGTCGGGTGGAACTGTCGCGCCGGGGAACGATCGTCGCCCGCTGGCTGTTCACGCCGGCCCGGGCGGCCGGTCTCCACGCCCTCGAAGACGCCTTCGACGAACGGAGCCGCCGCGGGGCGCACCGCGACCGCCCCGCCGACGCGCCTCCCGCCGCCGCCGCTGCAGACGATGCAGCGCGCGGTGACGCCGGCGGTTCGGGTGCCGACGACGACGACGACGACACCGCCCCGCCCCCGTCGCGCCACGGCGACGACGACCTTGCCCCGCCGAGCGGCGACGTCTCGCTGACCAACCTCCTGCGCCTGGCGTGGTTCATGCGTCCCCACGCCGGCGTCGCCCTCCTCGGGGCGCTCTTGTCGCTGGCCGCCAGCGCCGCGGCGCTGGTTCCCGGTTACCTGACGATGCCGCTGGTCGACGACGTCCTCATCCCGCGGCAGGCGGGGCGCGACGTGCCGTTCGCCCAGGTGTGGTGGTACCTCGGCGGCCTGGCGATCGCCGCGGTCGTCGCCTGGCTGCTGGCGTGGGCGCAGTCGTGGACGCTGGCCTGGATGAGCGAGCGGGTCGCCGCCGACCTCCGCGTCCGGACCTATTCCCACATGCAGTCGCTGTCGCTCGATTTCTTCGCCGCCCGCCGCACCGGCGACCTGATGTCGCGTGTCGGCAACGACACCGACCGGATCTGCAACTTCCTCTCGGTGAACCTCATCGACTTCTCCTCCGACGTGACGATCGTGCTGCTCACGGCGGCGGCCGTGCTGTGGATCGCCCCCGGCCTGGCGCTGGTGACGCTGGCCCCGTTCCCGCTGGTCCTGTGGCTGGTGTACGCGGTCCGCGAGCGGCTGCGGCGCGGTTTCTCGCGGGCCAACGTCGCCTGGGCCGACATGACCAGCGTCCTGGCCGACACGATCCCCGGGATCCGGGTGGTCAAGGCGTTCGCCCAGGAGCCGCGCGAGATGCAGCGCTTCCGCGACGCCAACGACCGCGTGCTGGAGGCCAACGACCGCGTCAACGTGGTGTGGAGCTTCTGCGGGCCGCTGGTCAGCCTGTTCAGCGAGACGGGGTTGCTGGTGGTCTGGGCGGCCGGCGCGTGGCTGGTGTTCTCCGGATCGGTCACCGTGGGGATGCTGACGACGTTCGTCGGCTACATCGCCCGGTTCTACGGCCGCGTCGAGTCGATGATCCGGATGGTGCCGGCGACGCAGCGCGCCGCGTCGAGCGCCGCGCGGATCTTCGAGATCCTCGATTGCCAGCCGACGGTCGCCGAGGATCCGCGGCCGGTGCCGGTCGGGCGGATCCGCGGCCGGATCGCGATCGACGGCGTGCACTTCCGCTACGGGGCCCGCGAGGTCCTCCATGGCATCGACCTGGTCATCGAGCCGGGGGAGATGATCGGCCTGGTCGGCGCGAGCGGCTCGGGAAAGACGACGCTCGCCAACCTCGTCTGCCGGTTCCACGATCCGTCGAGCGGATCGATCCGCATCGACGACGTCGACCTCCGCCGGCTGGCGATCGGCGACTACCGCCGCAACCTCGGCTGCGTGCTCCAGGAGCCGTTCCTGTTCTTCGGCACGGTGGCGGAGAACATCGCCTACGGCTGCCCAGACGCCACGCCCGAGCGGATCGTCGCCGCCGCCCGCGCGGCCGGCGCCCACGACTTCATCCTCCGGCTTCCGGCCGGCTACGACTCCCGGGTGGGAGAGCGCGGCAGCTCGCTGTCTGGCGGCGAACGGCAGCGGCTGTCGATCGCCCGGGCGTTGCTCGTCGACCCGCGGATCCTGATCCTCGACGAGGCCACGTCGGCGGTCGATGCCGAGACGGAGCGCGTGATCCAGGCGGCCGTCGACCGGCTCGTCACCGGCCGGACGACGATCGCCATCGCCCACCGCCTGTCGACCCTCCGCCGTGCCGACCGGCTCGTCGTCCTCGAGGCGGGGAGGATCGTCGAGATCGGCACGCACGAGGACCTCCTCGCCCGGGCCGGGACGTACGCCCGGCTGTACCACGCCCAGACGAAGGAAGCCGAGGCGGCCGCCTGACCCGGCCGCCGCGGCGCTTCACTCCACGACGGAGCCACCCCATGCCCGACCCCGGCTGGCGCCTCGAGCGCCTCCCCCACGGCCGCGTCGACTTCCTCGCCGCCTCCGGACAGCGCCACGAGGATGTCGACGTCGTCCGCGCCTTCCCGCTGTCGCACCCCGACGGGCTGGTGGCGATCGTCGCTGCCGACGGCAGCGAATTGGCCTGGATCGAGTCGCTCGCCGCCCTCGGCGACGAGCTCGCGGCCGATCTCCGCGCCGAATTGGCGGCCCGCGAATTCCTTCCGCTCATCGCCCGGATCGACGCCGTCAACGATGCCGAGCCGGCCGAATGGTCGGTCGTCACCGACCGCGGGCCGCGCCGCTTCCGTGTCGCCGGCAGCGACGACGTCAGCCGCCCGGGCGACGGCAGCGCCGTGATCACCGACACCCACGGTGTCCGCTACCGGATCCCCTCGCTGGCGGCACTCGACGCCACCAGCCGTCGGCTGTTCGAGAAGAACCTGTGAAGTCTCGGGCGACACGGGGCTGGGGCACCGTCGTCGCCTCCCGCGTCGGCGGCTGCGACCCCGCCGGCCCGGCGCCACGTTCCCCAGCCTGCCGTTGTCCGCGTGGCGGCGCGGCAGGGGGCGGAAGCTGCGCCGGTTGCGCCGACGGTATGGCCCGGAGGTCGGTTTTTTTCGGGAAAAATGCCGGAAAAAACTGAACAAACCGCTTGAAGGTCGCGTTCGCGGGATTAGTCTCGGAGGATCGAACCAGGAGGAGATCCGATGCTTCGTGCGCGGTCCAAGTCGATCTTCAGCCGCCAGTTGGTCGCGGTCGTCTGCGCCGCCGAGGTCGCGGCCAGCCCGCTGCTGATCGCCCGGGGGCAATGCTGTGGCGAGGTCGCCGCGGCCCCGGTCGTCACCCAGACCTACCGGCTGCAGTACCAGACCGTCTACGACGAGCGCCAGGTGAGCGCGTCGCTGGTCAGCTACGAAACCGTCTACGACACCCGCAGCTACACCGTCAGCCGTCCGGTCTGGGAGACGCAGACCACCCAGCGGCGCTACACCGTCCAACGCCCCGTCTGGGAGACCAGCACGCGCGAGGAACGCTCCACGGTGATGAAGCCGGTCTGGGAGACGGTCGTGCAGGACCGGAGCTACGACCAGGTGCGCGACGTCGTCGAGACGAGCACGCGCGAGGAACGCTTCACCGTCATGAAGCCGGTCACCGAGACCGTGATGCAGCAGCAGGTCAGCGTCGTCCGCAAGCCGGTCGCCGAGACGGTGATGCAGCAGCAGGTCAGCATCGTCCGCAAGCCGGTCGCCGAGACGGTCATGCAGCAGCAGGTCAGTGTCGTCCGCAAGCCGGTCTACGAGACCGCCGAGCGCGAGGAGGCCTACACGGTCGCCGAGCCGATGACGACGATGCGCACCGCCTACGCCGACCAGGGCGGCTACGTCGACCAGGTGACGCCGATGGTCGCCCCCGGCACGACGCAGCTCTCGTGGGTGCCGGGGGGCTGGGCGGTGAATCCGTGGAACGGCTTGGCGACGTGGCAGCGCGGCGGCTACGGCTGGACGATGACGCCCGGCGTGGTCGTCAACCAGGTCAACCGCGTGTACCAGCCCAACGTGGTCGCGGTCCAGGTTCCGGAGACGACGGTCGTCAACCGCGTGGTGACCCGCAAGGTTCCCGTCCAGACGATGCGCTACGTCGACGAGCAGGTCGTCCAGCAGGTCCCCGTCCAGACGATGCGCTACGTCGACGAGCAGGTCGTCCAGCAAGTCCCCGTCCAGACGGTCCGCTACGTCGACGAGCAGGTCGTCCAGCAGGTCCCCGTCCAGACCACGCGGATGGTCGCCGAGGAGCAGGTTCGCCAGGTCCCCGTCCAGACCGTCCGCAAGGTGGTCGAGCGGATCGAGAACAAGGTCCCGGTCCAGGTCTGCCGGATGGTCGCCGAGGAGCAGGTCCGCCAGGTGCCCGTCCAGACCTGCAAGTTCGTCACCGAGGAGAAGGTCGAACCGGTGACCGTCCAGGTCCTCAAATACGTCGCCGAGCAGAAGACCGTCCAGGTGCCGCGCGTCGTCGAGAAGCGCACCCCCTACACCTACACCGTGCGGACGCCGCGGACGGTCGTCCTGCGGATCCCGCTCGATCCATGCGGCAATCCCCTCCCCACCGCCAGCGCCGCCCCGCTCGTGCCGGCGGTTTCGTCGGCCCCGGCGGTCGTGCCGGCGGCGACGTTCTCACCGTCGGCCTCGTCCGTCGTCCCGGCGAGCCCCCGGCCGGCCGAGACGGGCAGCGCCGCGGCGGCCCGGCCGACCACGGCGCCTCCGGCGCTGTCGGCGGCCGAGGCTGAGAATGTCACCCGCACGTTTTCCAGCGGTTCGACCGGCGCCAGCCCGCCGGTAGAGAACGGTTGGACCGGTTCGGCGCTGCCGCACGTCGACCCCACCGACGCCGCCGCCAAGGAGAGTGAAGCGACCGGCACGATCCGGCTCGAGAAGCCGGTCGAGAGCGCAACCACTCCCGATCCGACGTCCGGCGATCCCGCGGCGACCGCGCCGAAGACCGTCACCCCGCCGGCGCCGAGCCAGGGCGCCATCCGTCCCGTTCCGGCCACGATCGCGGTCGAGACGATTCCCGCCCCCTTGCCGGCGGCATCCGGGCGTGCCGAGCGGACCGGGCCGGTGATCATCAAGCCGATGGTTCCCGTGCGCGGCGCCACCCCGCCCGCCCTGCCGGCTGCCGGCGCTGCACCGGCGGCAAGCGCCGGCCCGACGACCTGACCGGCAGCGCGGGCAACGCGGCCGGGTGTCGGATCACCTCCCTGTCGGGTGGTGTCTGTCCACGCGGTCGGGGTCGCGGCATCCAACCGACACGCGGCGATCCTTGTCGCCGTCCCTGGCAGGGGGTAGCTTCTCCGCGGTCGTGCCACCACCGGAGCCAGCGACCGTGACGAAGCACACGCGCATCAAGGTCAAGGGCCCCGTCGTCGATCTCGACGGCGACGAGATGACGCGGATCATCTGGCGGTTCATCAAGGACCAGTTGATCCTCCCCTACCTCGACCTCGATCTCCGCGAGTTCGATCTTTCGATCCAGAATCGCGACGCCACCGGCGACCAGGTGACGATCGACGCGGCACACGCGATCCTCGAATGCGGCGTCGGGGTGAAGTGCGCCACGATCACCCCCGACGAGGCGCGGGTCAAGGAGTTCGCGCTGAAGTCGATGTGGAAGAGCCCCAACGGCACGATCCGCAACATCCTCGGCGGCGTGATCTTCCGCGAGCCGATCATCATCGACAACATCCCCCGGCTCGTCCCCGGCTGGACCAAGCCGATCGTCGTCGGCCGCCACGCCTTCGGCGACCAATACCGCGCGACCGACGCGCGGATCCCCGGACCGGGCACGCTGACCCTCACCTTCACACCGGCCGACGGCGGCACGCCGATGGAGATGAAGGTCTACCAATTCCCCTCGGCCGGGGTCGCGATGGCGATGTTCAACCTCGACGACTCGATCCGCGACTTCGCCCGGGCCAGCTTCCGCTACGGCCTGGCACGCGGGTTTCCGGTCTACCTGTCGACGAAGAACACGATCCTCAAGGCCTACGACGGCCGCTTCAAGGACATCTTCCAGGAGGTCTTCGACGCCGAGTTCAAGGCCGAGTTCGCCGCCCGTGGCCTGACCTACGAACACCGCCTGATCGACGACATGGTGGCCAGCGCCCTGAAGTGGGACGGCGGCTACGTCTGGGCCTGCAAGAACTACGACGGCGACGTGCAGAGCGACGTCGTCGCCCAGGGATTCGGCTCGCTCGGGCTGATGACCAGCGTCCTGATGACACCCGACGGCAAGGTGGTCGAGGCCGAGGCGGCCCACGGCACGGTGACGCGGCATTACCGCCAGCACCAGCAGGGCAAGCCGACCTCGACCAATCCGATCGCCTCGATCTTCGCCTGGACGCGCGGCCTGGCCCACCGCGGCCGGCTCGACGGCACGCCCGCGGTGGTGCACTTCGCGGAGACGCTCGAGCGCGTCTGCGTCGCGACCGTCGAGTCGGGGAAGATGACCAAGGATCTGGCGGTGCTGATCGGCCCCGATCAGCCGTATCTCGAGACCCGGGCGTTCCTCGCCGCCATCGACGACAATCTCCGCCGTGCGATGAACGCCTGAAGGAGGCCCGCCATGACGCTCCGGACCGCGCTGGTTTTCGTGGCCCTCCTCACCCCCGCCGGCGCCGCGGCGGCCGAACGGCTGGCCGCGCTGATCGTCGACGGCCAGAACAACCATGCCAACTGGCCGCGGACGACACGGATGATGCGGCGCTACCTCGAGGACAGCGGCCGGTTCCGCGTCGACGTCGCGACGCATGCCCCGCAGGGGGAGGATCCGGCATTCCAGCCGCGGTTCTCCGACTACGCCGTCGTGATCAGCAATTTCGGCCACGGAGCCGCGCCATGGCCGGGCGCGACGCGCGCCGCGTTCGAGCAGTTCGTCCGCGGCGGCGGCGGCTTCGTCGTCGTCCATGCCGCCGACAACTCGTTTCCCGACTGGCCGGCCTACAACGAGATGATCGGGCTCGGCGGCTGGGGCGGCCGCAACGAGGCGAGCGGCCCCTACGTCTACTACACCGACGACGGCCGGCTCGTCCGCGACGACAGCCCGGGGCCCGGGGGCAGCCACGGACCGCAGGCTCCGTTCGCGGTCATCGTCCGCGACCGTGACCATCCGATCACCCGCGGCATGCCGGCGACCTGGATGCACGCCAAGGACGAGCTCTATGACCGGCTCCGTGGCCCGGCCGCCGCCCTCGACGTGCTGGCGACGGCCTGGTCCCCGCAGACCAAGCGCCATGAGCCGATGCTGATGACGATCCGCTACGGCCAGGGGCGCGTGTTCCACACGCCGATGGGCCACGGTGACGATTCCCAAGAGTGCGTCGGCTTCATCACGACCCTCGTCCGCGGCACCGAGTGGGCGGCGACCGGGGCCGTGACCGCCCCGCTGCCCGACGATTTCCCCTCCGCCGAGCAATCCCGGAGCCGCCCGTTCACCCCGTGAACGGCGCCCCATCCGCACGGGACCCGCGCATGGCAGGCGACGCGAGCGATCGGCGCCGAGCGATCCCCGGAGCCGCGGGCCCCGGGGTCGACGATTCGCTGTTCGCGCGGCAGCAGCGCGGCGAGCGGCAGTTCCACACCGCCGCCCTGGTCGCCGACCTGCTCGGGATCGCCCCCGCGGCGCTGGCCCACTGGGTCCGTCGCGGCCTGCTCCGGCCGGTGACGCACGAGGCAGGAGTGGCGTGGTTCGACTATCCGCAGATCATCGCCGCACGTCACCTCGCCACGTTCCTCGCCGCGGGCCTGTCGCTGCGCGAGATCGACGCGGCGCTCGCCGGCTTCGCCACCGACGGCGCCGACCTGCCGCTCGACCGGCTCGTCCTCGACGGCCGGCGGATCCGCCTCCGCCGGCATGGCCGACTCGTCGGCCCGGGGGGGCAGCTCGATCTGCCGTTCGGCGCGACGGCGATCGACGAAGACGACGCTCCGGTGATCCCCTGGCCGGCATCACGCCGCCGCAGCGAACCGACCGACGACGATCCGCCGGCGGACGACGGCGAGGGACTCGACGACCTGCTGGCGCTGGCCGCCGATCTCGAGGCCGGTGGGGAGGCCCACGAGGCTGCCGACGTCCTCCGCGCCGTGCTCCAGGCGACGGGCCCGAGCGCCGAGACGGCGTTCGCCCTGGCCGAGCTGCTGTTCCGCTCCGGCGACCTCGCCGCCGCGCGCGAGCGCTACTACGCGACGATCGAGATCGATCCCGACCACCTCGCGGCGCGCACCGGGCTGGGGAGGGTCCTGGCGGCGCTCGGCCAACCGCAGGTCGCCCTCGCGGCGCTCGAGGGGGTATTGTCCCGCGCACCCGCCTATCCCGACGCCCACTTCCACGCCGCCGTCGTGCTCCGCGGGCTCGGGCGCCACGCCGAAGCAAGGCGAAGGCTGCGGACGTTCGTCGATCTCGCACCGGCCGGACCGTGGACCGCCGTCGCGCGGCGCTGGCTCGACGAGGCCGCTCCGGCCGGCGACGACGATCCCGGCGCGGGGCGGAACTGAACCGCTCCCGCGGCGGTCACCGGCGTCGGCTCACCACGGCCCCCGGACCGGATGGACACCGAATTGCACGGTGTCGCTGGGCCACATCGGCGTCGGGTACAGACCGCCGCCGCTCCCTGGCACCGCCCCCGGCCCCGGATAGGGACGCCGGAACTGGTGATACAGCGGCACGACGCGGTGGCTGGGAACGCCCCACGCGTACTCGGCGGTGAACTCCGCCGTCGGCGGCACGACCAGCGCCATCGGCCGACCGATCGACGGGTCGTACCAGACGCTGTGCCACGCCTTGTTGCGGCTGCGGAGGAAGTAGCGGTGGGCGATGGCGCTGTCGCCCGCCTCCGCAGCGCGCGGGGCGGCGACCGCACCGAGCGCGAGCAGTGCCAGCGCGAGCAGCGCCCGGGCAGGACGGACCGGGAGGGACTTCATCGGGGGAATCCTCGAAGGGAACGCGGGGCGGGGCTCACCACCAGTAGCCGTGGGCAACCGTCCGCAGGCCGGTGGCGCCGGCAGGGCGGACGTACTTGCGGCGGTGTTTGTAGAGGAACTCGTGCGGCATGAACGGCGGGTACGTGTACCAGGTGTGGCCGACGTGCGGCGGCACGGGGCGCGGGGCGACGTAGAGCTGCGCGCCGAATCCGGGAGCGGATCCGGCCGGCACCGGCGGCACCCAGTAGTTGTGGAACACGTCGGGCGCGGGGGCCTCGACGCCCCAGTTGATCGGCGCCGCCGGGGCGACGGCCATCGTCGCCAGTTCCAGCGCCACCGCCGCGAGGATCCACCGGCCCGTCCGCGTCGACGTTGTCATCGTCGCACCTCCGCTGTGCTGTCCGTGGCGGCGGCCGTCCATGGCCGCCGGAGTCCGTCGTCCACGGGAGGCCCGCCTCCCGTCACCGCCCGCCGCATCCCACGGCGGACCGGCCGTGCGTTCCCGCGCCGCGCTCCTCCGTGAGCCATCGGCGGCGGGACAGCCCGACGGGCCGGCCGGATCCCTCCATGGAACTCGGTCCCGACCCGTCCCGGAGAGGCACCGCGCTGTCGCGCCGCACCGTCCGGACAAGAGGAAGGTTCGGCAACCGTGGCAGGGCCGGTTGATCCGGCAGGCCGCGGCGCCAAACCGGCTACGTCCCGGGCACATCCGGCATGGACGGCACCACCCCACCCCTCCCGCCGCACGGTCACCGCGACCGGTATACTTCGCCCCGCTTGCCAGCCCCCGCCCCGCAGACGAGAGTCGGGGGACCGCCCGGCCGGGTCGCCGGCGCGCCCCGCCCGCACAGCATTCAGATGGCCACTCCCGCGAAGAAAACGGCACCCGTCCCCCGCCCGGCCGTCGCGCTGGCGGAGGGGACGTCGCCCCCCGCGCCGGCGCCGACGAAGCGGCGGGCCACCGCCCAGGCCCTCGCCGCCG
>JAGWVR010000054.1 GCA_018970785.1 Planctomycetota bacterium | reverse complement strand
TCGTCCACCACGATGCCGATCGCCATCAGGAACGCGAACATCGACAGCATGTTGAGCGTCTGGTCGCCGCCGTACATCAGCGCACCGGTGCCGAGCATCGAGACCGGCACGCCCATCGCCACCCAGAAGCCGATCTTGAGATCGAAGAACAGGGCGAGGATCAGGAACACGATCACCAGGCCCTGCGTGCCGTTGCTGAGCAGCATGTCGAGCCGCTCGCGGACGTCGACCGAGGCGTCGGCCCACGTGACCATCTCGTAGCCCGCGGGGAGGTCGGTGTCGGTGACGTACTGCTTGACCGCGGCGACCATCGCCAGGAGGTCCTCGCCGGAACTGCGATCGACCGAGATCGCCAACCCCTGGCGGCCGTTGATCCGGCTCTTGCCGGCGACGTCGACGAAGCCGTCGCGCACCGTTCCCAGATCACCGACGGTGAGCACGAGGCCGTCGGGCAGGGTGACCAGCGGGATCCGCGCGATCTCCGTGCCGACGTACTTCTTGTTCTTGCCGCGGAGCAACACCTCCCCGCCGTCGCTGCGGATCGTGCCACCGGGCAGTTCGAGGTTCTCGCGGCGGACGATGTCGGCCACCGACTTGAGCGTCAGGCCGTACTTGCGCAGCGTCTCCTCCGCGATCTCGATCGTGATCTCGTAGTCCTTGCCGCCGGCGATGTTCACCGCCGACACCGTCTTCAACGCGAGCAGGTCATCGCGGACCTTCTCGGCGACCTCGCGAAGCTCCAGTTCCGAGCGCTCACCACCGTCGGCATCGGCAGGGGCGAGGATCCCGACCTTGATCGCCGGAGTCCGCAGCGTGACCTGCTCGACCTTCGGATCCTCGGCGAGTTCCGGAAAACTGGGTATCCGTTCGACCTCCGAACGGATCTCGCCGACGACACGCTGCGGATCGGCGACGTCGTCGCTCATCTCGAAGACGCAGAACCCGGACCCCTCCCGCGCGACGCTCGTGATCTTCTTGATCCCGACGACGCTCCGGCACGCCTCTTCGATCTTCTGGCAGATCCCCTCCTCGACCTCCTCCGGCGTCGCGCCCGGATAGGGGACGGTGACGAGCGCCATCTCCAGATCGAACTCGGGAAACACCTCGCGGCGCATCGACGAGAAGCTGATCCAGCCGACGACCATCACCGCCACGACGAGCACGTTCATGGCGGGGGTGTTGCGGACGGTCCAGGCGATGATCGACTTCATTTCTCAGCCTCCGTCAACTCCATCCCGTCGCGCGGATTCGACACCTGGCTGACGACCACCCGGTCGCCCGGGAGCAGGCCGCTGTCCGACTCGCTGAACGTGATCGATCGGTCCGTGGAATGAAACGGCCGCGGCCTGAGGATCGCGAGCCGGCCGTCGCGCATCACGAGCACGTCGCCGGTCGGGCGGACGGCCTCGTGCGGAAGCGACACCAACGCCGCGGGAACGTCGACGTGCAGCCAGACCTCGACGAACATGCCGCGGAGCAGCGAGCGCGGTGCGTCGGCGGGGAGCTGCGGGAGCACGGCTCCGTAGCGGTCGATCGCCCTGAGCACCGTCGGATCAGGCACGCGGACGCGGCAGGGAAGTGTCCGCGTCTTCTCGTCGAGACCGCGCCCCTCCTGCCGGGACAGGACGCCATCCCACTCGTAGCGGCGGTCACCGATCGCGAACACGACCCGGGCCGGCACCTCCGACAGGCCGCGTCCCGTGGTCTCGGCAACCTGCGAACCCCACACCCGCGCCACCTCGTCCATCCTCAGGCTCGTCTTCACCTCGGTGGCCGACGTGTCCTCGATCGTGACCAGCGGAGCCCCTTTGGCGACGAACGAATCCTGCTCGACCTTGTCCTCGACGATCACGCCGTCGACCGGCGAGACGATCGTCGTGCGTGCCAGGTCGAGCTTGGCTTTCGCGA
Organism: Planctomycetota bacterium; assembly: GCA_018970785.1. Taxonomy (GTDB): domain Bacteria; phylum Planctomycetota; class Planctomycetia; order Pirellulales; family UBA1268; genus F1-20-MAGs016. Next base: position 22,117 of record JAGWVR010000054.1, on the reverse strand, counting down.
GCATCGTCTCCGCCAGCGACTGCCCCTCGATGAGCCGGTTGCGGCGCTTGGCGAGAACCCGCTTCTGCCCCTCGAGCATCGTCAGCGCGTTGGCAGCGGTCAGTTCGTCGCGGACGGCACGGTCGGCGTCGGATTCGGTGACGATCCGCCCCGCCTTCAGCCCCTCGAGCCGGGCCACCTCGCGCCGCGCCAGATCGAGCTGGCGGCGGGCGAGATCGGCCGACGTTCCGTTCTGCACGAGTTCCTCGTCGACCTCCTCGATCGCCAGCCCGGCCTGGGCGACCTCGCGTTCGAGCCGGGAAACGTCGAGCTGGTAATCGCGGGGGTCGATCTCGAACAGCACCGTGCCCTTGGTCACGATGCGTCCTTCGTTGCAATCCTCCGTCTTGCGGAGGACGCGGCCGGCGACCTCTGCGGCGAGGGTCACCTCGCGGAGCGGGACGACCACCCCGTCGAGTTCCAGATCGATCCCGGAATCCTGACGTTGCACTGCCACGGTCCGCACGGGGAGCGCCTTCGGCGGTTCCTTGTCCTTGCGTGGCGGTGCTTTCGGGCCCCCGAGGGCGACGAATCCGCCGAGCCCGAGCCCGAGGATCAACACGGGGAGCAACCAGCCGAAGAATCGCCGCGCGATCCCTTCGCGCCGTGATGGGGCAGTGGCTTTGGCAGCGGAATTCGTGGCAGGCGACGCGGAAGTCATGTCCATCGTGATCAACCTCGTGGAGTCGTGCGGGGGGCCGCCGTCCGGGCCCGGGTGGGCGCCGGCGGCACCAGCGGCGGGGCGACGCCGAGCGCGGCCAGCGCCTGCCCCGTGACGTGGTCGGCCAGATCGGGGAGGGCGTGGAGCGTGGCCAGCTCGTCGGCGGGGACGAGCATCCCCACCACCCCGCCGGCGGCCCGGTACAGGAAACAGTGGCCGATGATCCCCAGGGCGACGCGCCGCAGTTGCGGCGCCGGCAGACGGCCGCCGGCCAGCTCGTCGAGAATCGCCACGAGCTGCCCGTAGTGGGGGCGGATGTAGTCCTCGACGAGCTCGCGGCAGGCCTCGGTGGGCTGGAGCACCTCGCGGAGCAGCAGCCGGACTTCCCAGGGAGGCTCGGTGAATCCGAGCATCCGCTCGAGCATGTTGGCGACGAAGTCGTGGAGCTTTCGCTCCGGCGGTGTCTCCGGAGGCCAGACCGGCAGCGGCATCTGCCGCGACCGCTGGCGGTGGGCGTGCTTGACGCTCTCGACGTAGAGGCGGCGCTTGTCGCCGAAGTAGTAATTCACCGCGGCGACGTTGACGTCGGCGGCGGCACAGATGTCGCGGACCGTCGCCGCCTCGTATCCGCGGTCGGCGAATTCGCGCCCCGCCGCGGAAAGGATCCGGTCGCGCGGGTCGTCGGCCGGCGGCACCCCTCCGGCGCCCCCCGGCTCCACCCCCGTCGCGACGACCGTGGTTTGACCCCGAATCCCTGGCATACGGACTCCGACGGCTGCTTCAAACACCTGTTTGAAGCAAGTGTATCCCCGCCGGACGCCGGGAGGAGAGGAGAAAAATCAGCATCGTCCCGCCTACTCACCGGCGACGACGATTTCGCCGTTCATCGCCCGCCAGTGGCCGGGGAACGTACACAAAAACGGGTACCTTCCCGGCTCCGCGGGTACGCGGAACGAGATCCTCTCCCGGTCGTTGGGGGGGACGACGTCGGTGTAGGCGACGATGTCGTCGGTCTTCGGCACGTAGTGCCGGGCGACGGCATCGGGGTCGGTGACGAGCCGGTCGACCGCTGCCCCGACGCGGTCGAGGGTGCCGGGGCGGACGAGCGCCCAGTTGTGGGGCACGCTGTCAGGATTGACCAGCGACACCGCCAGAACCTCGCCGGGCCGGGCGTGCAGCGAGCGCGGCACGAACGACAGGTTCGGCCCGACCTGGATCTCGATCTCGCGGGCTCCCTCGATCGCGCCGCGGAACGGGTTGCGCTCGCGGGCGAGCCGGCGGCCGAGATCGACCGCCAGCGGATGGGCGGGCACCGGCGTTGTCCGTGCGCCGATCCCCGGGGCGACGAACGACGCATCGAGCCGGTTGGCCGTGAGGAACAGGTCGTGGAGCAGCCCCGGCGCGCTCTCGACGGCGAGATGGAGTTGGCTCACCGGGCGGATGTCGGGAATCTCGAGAAACAGCCCACGGCCGTCGGCGGTCGGCAGCGCCGTGCGGATCGGGAGATGGTCGTGCCCCACCATGCCGTCGTGGCGCGGCGAGTACTCCGCCGAACCGTAGCCGCCGCTGTAGCGGTAGTTCCAGGCCTGGGCGAAGTGACGCGCCGGGTCCGAAGCCACGGCGGGATCGAGCGGCGCGGCGAAGCGGAGCAGCACGCCGTTGTCGTGGAGATGGAAGCCGACCGGCATCTGCACGACGGAGCCGTCGGCGTGGCCGGTGAAGCGCACGCGCTGCAGGCAGCCGACGTCGGGCGTGTAGGTGCCCCACCCCGTCATCCCGCAGACATACACCGCGCCGTCCAACGCATTGAACCGGGCCCGGTGCGAGCCGGAACGGAACTCGACCGGCAGCGGCACCGCTCCTCCCTGCAGGACGTCGCCGACGCGGTCGCGGAGGATCGCCAGCGCCGTGCCGGCGCCGAACGACGTGTGGAACAGCGTCCCACCGACGGGGCCGAGCGCGCCGTCGGGAATCCAGGCCTGGCCGCCGGCGGAGTTGTCGAGGCCGCGCGGCAGGTAGAGGAGCGGCGGATCGACGCGCGTGCCGCCGGCCGGACCGTTGGCGCCGAAATGGAGCGGCCCCCGGGCGTCGGGCGGCACCGCGGCGACCGTCGTCGCCGGCACCCAGTCCCCCTCGCTCGATGACGCCGTCGCGGTTCCGTCGGGATAGACGCCGACGCCGTCGGGATTGCGCAGCCCGGTGGCCAGCACCTCGGCGCTCCGGCCGTCGGCGGCGATCCGCACGAGTCCGTCGACGCTCGACGCGGTGAGGAATCGCCCGGCGGCATCGCGTACCAGGCCGCAGACGTAGTCGTGCCCCCCGGGGGAACAACGGTAGGCCCGCGAGAAGCACTCGTAGCGATCGGTCTCGCCGTCGCCGTCGACATCGACGAGCCGCGTGATCTGGTCGCGGCCGAGGACGTGCGGCACGCCATCGACGACAACCATGCCCAGCGGCTGGTGCAACCCCGCGGCGATCCGGCGCCAGCGGAGGGACGCCAGCGCGTCGTCGACGCCGTCGACGCGCCACACGTCGCCGTGCATCGTGCACACGACCAGCGCCCCGTCGGCGACGACGTCGACATCGCCGCAGTAGAAGGCGGCGTTCCACGGATTGGCCTCCGGGAACGGCAGCGTATCGACCGCCCACGGCCGCCCCTCACCGCGTTGCCCGGCGGTGACCAGCACCTCGGGCCACTGAGGACCTCCGCCGGCGAGGAGGGCCGCGCGCGGGTGGCCCGCGACCGGGCCGGCGAGACGGGTGAACGTGCCGTCGCCGGCATCTTCGGCGACGTCGAGCCAGGGCACGCCATCGACCGAATACAGGAACCCCACCCGGTTCCCCTGGCGGCAAAAGCCCTGGTACAGGGTCTCCCCCTGCGGCGCTTCCTGGGGGGACAGTTCCACGCGCGGGCCGGCCGGAACCATCCCGCCGAGAAACCCGTGGCGCTCGTCGGAATAACGGACGAAACCGCCGGACCAGGCGGCGCGCCAGGTGAGCGTGTCGGGATCGAAGCAGGCCGACAGACCGGCCGAGAGGCGCACGCAGACGGCGCGCGGGATCGACAGCCCGAAGCCCTGGAGAACCCCCGCCTGGAGCGACCCCGGCAGGACCTCGTTCCAGCGGTTGCTGCGCCACGTGTCATCGGTCTGGTTGCCCCAGTGGCCCAGCGCCCCGCCGTCGAGGCCGGGAAACGCCGGCAGGAGCGCCGGCCGCGGGCACAGCGCGCGGAAGTGCCGTGCCTCCTTGGCGTAGTAGTCGTAGATCCGGTCGCGATTGACCGGATGCGTCCATGCGGCGAAGGCGCCGGTGTCGAGCGGCTCGCGCGGCGCCGCGAACGGCGCCGGCTTGGTCGGATGGGCGGCGGCGATCGCACCCGCCACCGCGGCCGCCGGGAGGCGCTGGTGGCGGCCGAGGTCGGCGAGGAACGCGACCAGGTCGGCGCGGTCGCCGTCGCCGAGCGCCGCGACGACCTCCGCGGGCATCAGGCTGCCGACGTCGGCGCACGACTCGATCGCGTCGCGTGGCAACTCCGTCACCGCCCCGGTCTGGACGTCGCGGATCGCCAGCAGGGCGTCGGTCTCGCGCTCGACCGTGCCGCGCCGGCTCGTGCCGTCGGCCAGCACCAGCGCCACGGCCCGGTACCGCGGCTCGACCACGCGCTGCGGCTCGAGAAGCGCCTCGGCGATCTGCTCGGCGGAGCGCTCGGCGCCCACGCGCCCCAGCGGCGGGCCGATCCGCCCGCCGTGGCCCGCCACCTCGTGGCACGACAGGCAGGCCAGTTCCGCCCGCGCGAAGACCGCGGCGCCGCGGCCGGCGTCCCCCTGCAGCCGGGCCGCCGCCGCCAGCGCCGCAGCCGCAGGCGTGACCGCTGCCGCGTCGGCCTCCGGCGGCCGCTGCCACGTCGTCGGCACGGGGCGCTCGGCTTCGGCATCACCGTCGATCCGCCGGGCCACGTACGCGAGCCCCGCGAGGTTGTCGCGGAGGCGATCCTCGGCATCCTCCTGCGTGTGGTTGAGGATCCCGATCGGACCCCGGTACCCGCTCTCGACCACCGTGCGGAGGAGGTCGACGTCGAGGTCCCCCTGACCGATCGGCGCGATCTTCAGGCCGCGCGTCTCGCCGTCGGTGAACGTGCCGTTGAGGTTCAGGCAGTCGAGGTGCGGGAGCATCGCGGCGAGGAGCTCGCGCCAGCGGCCGACGTGCGCGTGGCCATGGTGCTGGTTGTAGACGATGCCGACGTTGTCGATGCCCTGCGCCGACAGGGCCCGGATGATCGCGATCTGGTTCTCCGGCTCGCCGAACCAGCCGCCGTGGTTGTAGAGCCCGATCCGGCACCCGATCCGGGCCGCCGCGCGGGCCAGCGGCTCGATCCGCGTCGCCTCGGCCGCGACCCGCGCCGCCTGCTCCTCGGCGGACGCCGTCGGCCCGCCACCGCCGGTCACCCACAGGCTGGTGCGGAGACCGACGCGCTCGAGGACGCCGAGGATCGTCCGCGCCTCGTCGTCGAGGGCACCGGGAAACCACCACCCCACCAGCTCGATGCCGGCCCCCTTGACCGCGCGCATCTCCTCCTCGAACTGCGGCACGTGCCGGGCGCGGTAGTCGTAGGCGTAGCGGCCGATCCCGAGCCTACCCAGCAGCGCGACGCGCTCGGCCGGTGTCCGCTCCTGGTCGTCGAAGGGGACGATGCACCAGGCGGCGAGGCGCTGGGGCGCGAAGAATTCCCGTGCCGACACCGGGTCGGCGGCGGACGCCGTGCCCGCCAGGACGATGGCGACGAGCGTCGCCCAGGCTGCCGCGGCCCCCCGCCGCCACTCGCGCGCGTTCATCGGCACGGTCTCCGCCTCCCCTCGACAGTCACGGCACGGATCGGCCCCGCCCTGCCGGATGCTACCACGGCGCCACGCCACCCCCGCGTGCCGGCGTCAGCGCCGCCCCAGGTCGGCGTCGACCGCCTCGGCAGCGGTGCGCCCGCCGGCCAGAGCCCCGTTGATCGACGCGCTGGTCACATGGTCGCCGCAGATGAACAGCCCGGCGGCGAGGCGCGGCCCGGTCGGCCGCGTCAGGCGTGCGGCGGGGGATTCGTCGGGAAGCGCGTGTCCGACGCGCAGCGTCGCCAGCGCCCGCCACTGCTCGACGCGCCGTCCGAACCAGCCGCGGGCCTGGCGGACCACGGCGGCGGCGGCACTGGCATCGTCGCCCGACCAGTCGGGGCGCACGGAGGCGTAGACCAGCGCCGCACCGGCGGGGGCGTACCCGGCGGCGACGTCGGAGGGCACCGTGAGATTGTCGATCGGCTCGGCACGGTCAGCGCTGACGACCAGCGTCGGTTCCCCGAGGGGCGAGTTCTCGGCGGCGAACGCCACCAGCCGCGCTTCCTTGTCGGCCCGTGGCTTCGCCATCGCGGGGATCAGGCCGACGGGAAGGAGCCGCGCGGCGGAGCGACCGTCAGTGGCGACGACGACCGCCCGCGCGGCGAGAATATGGCCATCGGCGAGCCGGACACGGCCAGCTTCGACCGCGTCGACGGGTGTGCCCACCTCGACGGCGTCGGCCGGAAGGCCGGCGGCGAGCTGGCGCGGGATCGCGGCCATGCCGCCGGCCGGCAGGCAGGCGCTGCCCAGCGCGAACATCGCGAACGTGAAGGCGAAGATCGGTTCGGCCGTCTCCAGGCCGCGCTCGAGGAACACGCCGCCGAAGAACGGCTCGAAAAACCGCGCCACGAAGCGCTCCGAGAATCCGCGCGCCTCGAGGGCTTCGCGCGTGGTGCGCTCGGCCGCCGTCACCGGCGCGTCGGGATCGAGCTTCCCGGCGGCGAACCGCGCGAGGACTTCGCCCCGCAGCCGCGCGACGCGCAGGGCGTCGGCCAGCCCGACCGTGCCCGAGAGGAGCGACCCGACCGCCGTCAGCGGCCGCCGCCACGGATCGGCGACACGCCGCAGCCGGCCGCCGCCGGCCACCAGTGCCCCCGGACGGAAGCGGCCGAGCTTCAGCGCACCCAGATCGAGTTGGCGTCGCCCCTCGGGGTAGGCGTCGAGAAAGACCTGGAAGCCGCGGTCGATGCGGAAGCCGTCGACCGTGTCGGTGGCGACCCGACCACCGACGGCCGCGGCCGCCTCGACGAGGCGCACGTTCCGCCCTCGGCGGACGAGCTCTCGGGCACAGGCCAGGCCGGCAAGCCCTCCACCCACGACGATGCAGTCGATCGCGTCCGCCATCCGTGTGCGTCGTTCCCGCGCCCGCGTGCCGTGCCGTCCTCAGAGGGGACGGACGACCGACTGGCTCCGCCAGTAATCGAACAGCGTCTCGATGGAGAGCACGCCGCCCCCCAGCCCGCTCTTGTTCACACCACCGTACGGCACCCCGCGCGGGAAGACGTTGTGGGCGTTGATCCAGCTGTTGCCGGCGACCATCGACTCGGCGACCCGCGCCGCCCGGCCGAGGTCGCCGGTCCAGACGCTGTTGGCGAGGCCGTAGTCGGTGTCGTTGGCCATCGCGATCGCCTCGTCCTCGCTGGAGAAGCTCGCCACGTAGGCGACCGGTCCGAAGATCTCCTCGCGGGCGGCCACGTTGTCGAGCGTGCCGGCGAGCAACGCCGGCTTGACATAGAACCCCTGCCGCCCCGACACGTCGGCGGTGCCACCGGCGAGGACCGGCTTCGCCCCCTGCTTGACTCCCTTCTCGAGGTACGAGAGCACCCGGGCGCGCTGCTTGGCGTTGACGACCGGCCCCATCTGCGACGCGCCGTCCATCTGGTAGCCGACGCGGACCTGCTCCAGACGCCGGCAGCACTCGTCGAGGAACCGGTCGTGGATCGAGCGGTGGACGATCCACCGCGTCGCGTCGCAGCACACCTGCCCGGTGTGGAACGTGATCGCGCCGACGAGTTTCTCGGCCGTCGCCGCGACGTCGACGTCGTCGAACACGACCGCCGCACCCTTGCCGCCCAGTTCGAGCTTGACCGGCACGAGATTCCGCCCGCAGGCCTCGGCAACCATCCGCCCGACCTCGGGCGACCCGGTGAAGCTCATCCGCCGGATCCCAGGATGGGCCGACAGGGCGGCGCCCGTCACCTGACCGGTGCCGGGGATGACGTTGATGACGCCGTCCGGGATTCCCACCTCGCGTGCCAAGCGCCCGAGGTAAATCGTCGACAGTGGCGTGTCCTCGGCCGGCTTGATGACCACGGTGTTGCCCGCGGCGAGCGCCGGCGAGATCCCCCAGCCGACGAGCAGGAACGGGAAGTTCCAGGGGAAGATGAAGCCGCACGGCCCCCACGGGTGCCGCACGGTCCAGGCTTCGTGGCCGGCGACGGCCAGCACGTTGCGCCGCTGGACGTGGCACGCCATGTCGGTGAAGTAGCGGAGCGTGTCGACGAAGTTCTGGATGTCGCCCAGCGCCTGGGAATGGATCTTGCCGGCGTCGAGCGATTCGAGCTGGCCGAGGATCGGCTTGTGCTTCTCGACGGCGTCGGCGAGCCGGTGGAGCAGCGCCCCGCGTTCGCCGGGGGACAGCGTCGCCCAGCCACTGCGGCGAAACGCGTCGGCGGCGGCGTGGACGGCCCGGTCGACGTCGGCGGCGGAGAGGACGTGGAACTCGGCCAGCGGCTCCCCCGATCCAGGGTCGAGCGTCGCCATCGTCTCGCCGGTCGAGCCCTTCACCTCCTTGCCGCCGACGATCCCGCACAGCGGTGCGGAAGCGAGGAACCGTTCGACTTCGGGAAGCAATCGCAACGCGGCAGCGGTGGCCATGATGGATCTCCGGCGGGCTGACGGGATCGAGGAGCTGCCCATATTGACCGCTCGCCCGCGGAGACTGCAAGCAACCCCGTCCGTCGGGGCGACCTGGCCGGGCTCAGCCGGCGGCCAGGGCCCGCAGCAGCCAGCGCGCCGCGGCCATGCCGCTCGACGCCGCACCCTCCACCTTCGGGCCGGCGAAGGCGTCGCCGCAGCAGACGACCGGCGGGGCCGCCGAAACCGCCACCAGCGGCGTCGGCAGGATCGTGGTCGGCAAGGCGAACTTCCAACGCTGCAGCGACCGCGACACGATCGCCGTGGCGGGGTCACCGTCGAGCCACGGCCGCACGAGCCCCACCAGCTCGTCGGCGACGGCGTCGGGTTCCGAGTCGAACCTCGCCCTGCTCCACTCCCCGGAGGCGTGCACGGTCAACGCCGGGACTGGCGACACCCCCTTTTGGAAGTTGTCGGCGAGCCAGCTCACCGGTCCGCCGGCGAACTGGATCGCGCCCGGGGAGGGCACGAGGCTCGCCGAGCGGAGTTCGAGCATCAAGGCGAAGCACGGGTCGTAGGCGACCGTCCCCAGCGCGGCGAGGGCCTGCGGGTCGCCCTCCGCCACGAGCCCGCCGGCAGCGAACAGGTCGAGCGCCTGGGGCACCGGCGCCGTGACGACCAGCGCCGCCGACGAGAGCGACTCGACGACGCCATCCTGCTCGACCGACAGGACGACGCGGTCGCCCCTCCGCGCTGCGGCGACGGCGCGGACCCCGGTGCGGACCGTGGTGCCCGGCGTCTCGGCCGCGAGCCACTTGGGAATATCGGTCATGCCCGAGGTGCCGCGCCAGCGAGAGTGGCCGTCGGCAGCCGCCACGGGCAGATCACCGACGGACGCGGCGCGGTTGAAACCGTCGCACCAGACTTCCGCGCGGCCGGCGGCATGAGCGGCGGAGGCGATCGCCCCGAACGCCCGACCACGGATCGTGAAAAACTGCGCTCCGTGGTCGCAGATCGCGCGGCCGACTCGGCGGGTGGCCATCCGGCCGCCGACACCGCGCGACTTGTCCACGATGATCACCGATCGCCCCGCGGTGGCGAGCTCACGGGCGGCACACAAACCCGCGATCCCGGCACCGACGACGATCACGTCGGGTGCTCCGCCGGTGGATCGGCTGCCGTCGCTCACGCGTCGGCTCCGGCGACCGACGGAGCGACCGCCCGGTCACCTGCCGAGGCCGCCGCCCGCCACGCGGCAACGAGGATCAACGCGAACGGTACCCACCACGCCAAGTCGTTGGTGAGGATGTTCCAACCGAAGGCGAGGGGAAACCGGCCGGACAGGAGAGCACCCGCGAAACCGATCGGCCCCAGGACCTTGCCGAGCAAGCCGACGAGGACGACCGGCCAGTGTCGCAGCGGATCGGTCGCCGCGCAGAGATAGCCGATGCCGTACACGCCGACGATCATCCCGATGCACTGCCACAGTTCGGGATAATTCGGCGCTTCCATGCCGACGGCCCGGAACGACCACTGGGGTGCGAGGATCGCCAGCGCTCCCCAGGCGAGGTTGTAGACCCCGGCGGCTGCGAGCACCCACCTCATCCAGGGTGCGGCGACGACGGGCTGGCGGTCGGCCAACGCCGGGCGGGGGCGTCCACGGATCATCACGTCGGTGAACACGCCGCTGGTCAGGCCGCTGGCGGCCATCGCCGCAGTCGCTGCCTCTCCCGCATTCCGCCCGACTGCGGCCTGTCTCATCTCGCACCCGTTTTCGAGGCTCTGGCGCCGTCTCATCCCGTCGTCAAATCCGTCCGCCCCCTTCAAACCGCACGGCCGCCGGGGAGGTAACCGCCCCCCCCTCCGCCCCGTGACGGCGGGGGCTGCGACGGGAACTCCCCCGTGGATCGCGCGACCGCCGTGACCGGCTCATCCACCCGGGAAAAGCAGCCTCATCGGCTCGGTGGTGCAGGGCATCCGGCAGCCGACGAGCACCTCGCCGGCCGCACATCCGGCCATCACGCCGGCCGTCTCGGCCATCGCGCGCACACGGGGAAACACGTGTGCCTTCTCCGCCGGGAATTGCGACTCGTAGCAGCCGATCGCGCGGAGTTTCGTCTCCAGATGCCCGGCGATGTCGACGACGATCGGCCAGTGCCCCGGGGGTGCCTCGGGCATGCCGGCGAAAAGGAAGTAGCCGAGCAACTGCGGTACGGTGTGGACCGGCAGACCGGGAAACAGATCGTCCCACTTCGAAAGCCGCGAGTAGAACACCGCCGCCTCGGTGAGCGCGACCGCCTCGGCGTGGTCGGGCGACGCGAGCGGCGTCTTGGCCGCGATCCCCAGCACCAGCCTCGGCCGATGGCGGCGGAAGACCGTGGCCAGCGCGACGCGCGCCTCGAAGCAATCGAACAACCGTCGATTGGGGAAGCCGAGGTGCTCACGGTGGACGGCGCCCAGCACCCGGGCCGCCGCCGCCGCCTCGGCGAGGCGCTGCTCGGGGCCGCTCGACCGCGGGGTCGGCTCGCCGTCGGTGAAGTCGACGATGCCCACCGCGAAACCCTGCGCGGCCAACAGCGCGAGCGTGCCGCCGCAGCCGATCTCGACGTCGTCGGGATGGGCGCCGACCGCGATCACGTCGAGCTGCCTCGGCGCGGCGCCGGCAGCGAAGCCGTCCGTCCACCGCCATGCCAGGCGCGCCGCCCCCGTCTCGTCGCTCGAGCGGGGCGCTGTCACGGCTTGGTGGCGGCGATGAGGAAGGTGGGATTGAGCGACTCGAACCGGATCCGGTCGAGCTGCTCGACGCCGCGGGCGATCGTCACCAGCCAGTAGGCCGCGTCGCCGCTGCGGGCCCGGAGCAGCGCGTGGACCGTCGCCAGATTCTCGATGCTCTGGCAGGCGGTGACGAGGCGCCCCCCGGGGCGGAGGCGCTTCCATGCCTCCTCGACGAGCATCGTCACGTCGCGGCCGCTGCCGCCGACGTAGATCGCATCCGGGTCGGGGAGGTCGGCCCAGGCCTCGGGAGCCCGCCCGAGGATCGGCGTCAGGTTGCCGATCCGGAAGCGCTCGGCGTTGGACCCGATCAGGCGATGGTCGTCGGGATCCATCTCGATGGCGAAGACCCGGCCGGCGGCAGCGATCCGCGCCGCCTCCAGGCCCACCGATCCGCTCCCCGCGCCGACGTCCCAGACGACGCTGTCGGGGCGGAGCGACAGTTCCGCCAAGGCCAGCGACCGGACTTCCGCCGGCGTCAGCAGCCCCCGCTTGGGGCGAGATTGGAGAAAGCTTTCGTCGCGGTTGCCGAACAGCCGCTCGCCGACCTGCCCCGGCTTGTCGGTGACCGTGGCCTTGCGGACGAGGATCATCACGTTGAGCGGTCCGAACGAGTCGGCGGCGATGTCGGCGAGGCTTCCCTGCGTGACGCGTTCGTCGGGGCTGCCGAGATTCTCGCAAACGTACGCCTGGAACGAGTCGATGCCGTCGTCGAGCAGCGCCCGGGCGACGGCCGGAGGCGGCCATTGGTCGCTGGTGAACAAGCCGACCGTGTCGGCGCCGCGGATCCGGTCGAGGACGCGCTCGATCGACTGCCCGGAGAGGTTGGCAAGAAACGCCTCCTCCCAGCTTTCCTTCACGCGCGCGAACGCCAGCTGCATGCTGCTGACGTGCGGCACGACCTCGAACCGCTCCTTGCCCAGCCGGCCGCAGACGTAGCGCGCGGTGCCATAGAACAGCGGGTCGCCCGACGCGAGGACGACGAGATCGGCGTCGGCGGTGCGCTCGATCCGCTCGACGAGATCCTCGAGGCCGGCGACCGTTTCGAGTCGGTCGGCGACCGCCGCGGGGAGGAGCGACCGGCACGACTCCGGGCCGATCAATCGCTTCGCACCCTCGACGAGGCGACGGGCGTGCGCGGTGACCCCCTCGAGGCCGTCGTCCCCGATGCCGACGATGTACACCCTGCCCGCCGCCACCCTGCCTCCCCTGCCTGTCGGCGAACGCAGCTCGCCGGGCCCGCCGACACCTCCGGCGACCGCGGCAGCAGCTCCCCAGCGCCGGTCACCGCGCCCGGCGGCGAGTCCCCCGGCGGGATCGCAGCAGCGCCGCGGGCGTCCTGCACCCGTGGGCGGTCAGGCCTGGAATGAACTGCCGCAGCCGCACGACTTCTTCGCGTTCGGGTTGTTGAACGTGAACCCGCGCTTGTCGATCGACTCGTGGAAGTCGAGCGTGGTGCCATCAAGGTACAGGTCGCTCTTTTTGTCAACGACGACGGCCACGCCGTGCTGGTCGGTCTTCGAGTCGAGTTTCGGATCCCACGCCTTGTCGAAACCGAGCGAATATTGGAAGCCGCTGCACCCACCCCCGGCCACGCCGACGCGGAGCACCGTGTCGGGCTCCATCTTCTGGTCGAGCATGATCTTCTTGACTTCGTTGGCGGCCTTTTCCGTAAGCATCACCGACATCGTGCAAGCTCCTCTGGCAACGGGCGATCGAACCGGAAATGAACGCGAAACTGACTCCTGCAACTATAGTCCTGATGCGGGTTCCGTGGCAATTTCGCTGCCTGGCAAACGGATCCCGGCACTCGGGGGTCACCGCCGTCCGTCGGCTCCGGCGGCCCCCGCGCGACCGTTGAACCGATTCGGATCCACCCCGCACAACTCGCCAGCGGATGCGTAGATCCTGCCAGGCGAGCGACGCTGTCGAACGACCGTCGATCGCTTGTTCCGTTGATCATGGCCGAGTAGTATCGTGTTGGGGTGTAAGGGGGGATCGACCGCGTCCTGTCGTGTCGGTCTGGATTTGCGGCAGGTTCTCGACCTCCTCCGTTGCGTCCCGGCTTTCTTCCCCGCAACGTCGGTTGCATCGGCTCGATTCGGCGGATCACCGGGCGGTGTCGGTCCGAGTTCGACGGTCATCTGTTTCATCCTTGGTCATCTGTTTCATCCTTTTCGACTCATCGAGGCCCTCCAATGCAGTCCCCCAAACGCGGCGGTTTCACGCTCGTCGAATTGCTGGTGGTCATCGCGATCATCGGCACGCTCGTCGGCCTTCTCCTTCCCGCCGTCCAGGCGGCGCGTGAGTCGGCCCGGCGCTCGCAGTGCTCCAACAACCTGAAGCAGCAAGGGCTCGCGTTCCAAAACCACCACGACGCCCTCCAGGCATTTCCCAACGGCGGCGCGGGAACCTCGTGGTGGGCCAACCCCTACAACGCAGAGACGTGGGGGCATTCTCAGTGGGTGCGTCTGCTCCCCTACATGGAGGAAGGGGCGATGTATGGACGACTCAAGTTCAACGCCAAGGGTTCGACCCCGGTCGGCTTCAGCTCGGGATGGGACGGCAACGCCGCGGTCTGGCAGGACAAGCGGATCAAGATGCTGATCTGCCCGTCGTCGTCGCTGCAGCGCAATCCCGCCTGGAACAATTTCATCAGCTCGTATTACGGCATCGCGGGTGCGACACCGATGCAGTTCGGCCCCCAGCCCACCGGGCGCTTCCAGAGCACCGAAGGCATGGCCTTCAACGACGACGGCGCCTGGGGGATCACCTCGGGCCGCGGGATGGTGCCGAACTACGGCAACGGCACCGCCGGCGTCTCGGCAGATGCGTGCGGCCCGCAGATCCTCGGGATCAACATGGCGCGGTGCACCGACGGAACGTCGAAGACGCTTCTCGTCGGCGAGATGAGCGAAATGGTCTTCGATGCGACCGGCGCGAATGGTCAGGACCGCCGTCCCTCCCGCAACTGGGGTTGGCACATGGGTGGCCTCTCGGGCTGGCGTGACTGGGCCCCCCACACCAACAACGTCACCCTCCGCTACCCACCCAACGCGCGGGTACTCAATCAGCAGGGCGTCGACGACTGGACGGCTTGGGCTGATGCCTCCCCGGCAAATCCACCGCTGACGTCGGCCCATCCGGGTGGCGTGATGACGCTCCGCGTCGATGGTTCGGTCCAGTTCCTCGGTGACAATGTCGACATGGAGACGATGACGCTCCTCGCCATCCGCGACGACCGCATGAATTTCAGCGCCGACTGAGCGAGCGGCATCGCCGCGTAGCGGGCGTTCGAATCGGTTTCGGGACGACCTCCTTCCCGGGCGAAGAACCCGGGAGGGAGGTCGTGCTCGGCGGTTGCCGCGGTGAGCCGTTCACGACGCTTTGCAGTGGGAGCAATGCGGGTGAGACCCGCCCGGTTCGCGTATCTGGGTCGGTAGTTCGTCCGAGTTCCGCATCTCATGGTTGGAGAATCGCTGATGAACCGCTCGTCAGGGTCGATCGGTTTGGTGGCCGTCGCCGTGCTCTGCCTGGCGGGGTGCGGCGGGCCCAAGGCGCCGTCGAAGGAAGCCCAGGAACAACAGCTGAAGCAGACGGAAGCGTCCATGGAAAAGGGAATGGACGCGATGAAGGGCATGAAAAACATCAAGCGCTGACGCGGCTGTCGCGCGTTTCGCCTGGCGGCCTCCACCGTCGGGAGGGATCCCTGGAGAATGGCCGTGACGCCGCTCGTCGCCAGGCCCGGTCGCGGCGCTGGCCTGGCGCGTCGGGCGGATCAGCGGCCGGCGTCGCGGCGGGCCGCGCCGATCTCGGCGCTCGACCGGCCCCACAACCTCACCGTGCCGTCGGCCGACGCCGACGCTACGAGCCTGCCGTCGGCGCTGATCGCGACGTCGAGCACCGGCGCCGCATGGCCGTCGAGATCGGCCAGTTGCACTCCCGTCGCCGTGTCCCAGACGCGGACCGTGTGGTCCTCGGAGCCGGTGACGAGGCGCGTACCGTCAGGGCTCCAGGAGACGGCATTGATCCGCTGGTCGTGGCCGCTGGCGTGCACGGCAGCGGGATCCCCGTCGAGCGCGTGGATGCCGAGGCTTCCCGAGATCGTCGCCAGAGCGAGGCGGTGACCGTCGGGCGAGAATGCCACGCCGGTGACCCATTCCCGGAACGTGGCGATCTCCCGGATCGGCTCGCCCGTTGCCTGGTCGCGGAGCACCACCCGCCCTTCCTGACCGATCGAGAGAAACTGGCGATGGCCGGGGCGAAAGAGCAGCGCCCGCACCTTGCCACGATGGCCGACCGGATGCAGCACCTCGTCGGCGGCGGGATGCCAGACGGCCACCTCGCCGGCTTCTCCACCCCCGACGACCGTCGTGCCGTCGGCCGACACCGCGGCGCGGAGAAGTCCCGGGACGAGCCGCGCGATTGACAGGCTCGCGCCTTCGACCGGATCGACGAGGCGCGCCGAGCCGTCGGCGGTGGCGATGACCAGGCGGCCATCGCGGGGCGCGAACGCCATCGCGTGGACCGCACCGGTGCCGGGGAGCGTGGCAGCCCGTCCTCCGCCGTCGAGCGGCCAGATGCCGACGCCGCCAGCGCCATCGGGCGCCGCGACGAGCTCCGGGCCGCGGGACGTGGCCGGCGACAGGGCGAAGAAGCTCTCCTCGCGCGAGGGTGCCGCCAGTCTCCCGCGCTGTGTCGCCGTGGCCACGTCCCAGGTGGCCACGCTGCCGTGACACGCGACCACGAGCGTGCCGCCGTCGGCGGAGAAGGCCACCCACCGCGCCTGTCCGCCCGGTCCGCGGAGCACCGTCGGGCCACCGTCGCCGACATGTTCCCAGAATCGCAGCACGCTCCCACCGGTGGTCGCGAGCCGACTGCCGTCGGGGCTCCACGCGAGGTGCGACGGGCTGGCCTCGTGACCGCGCATCGTCGCCCGGAGCAGCCCGGTGTCGGTCTGGTAGATGCGCACGGCGCGGTCCGACGACACGGTGGCCAGCCAGCGACCATCGGGGCTGAAGGCGGCATCGGTCACTGCGGAGCGGTGGCCGTCGAGCACCGCCACGCGCCGTCCCGTCGCCGCATCCCACAGGTGGACGGGCGCGTCGCCGGACACGACGGCGAGCAGCGCACCTCCACCGGCAAAAGACAGCCCGGTCACCGCGACGTCGGGCCCCGGCAGGTGATGCAACCGCTCCCCGGTCAGACCGTCGACGATCGCCACCCCCTCGCCCTCACCAGGCACGGCGAGGAGCGCGCCGTCGGCGGAGAAGGCGACGGCCGGTACGCGCGTGCGCCGGCCGCCGAAGGCGGCGATCCGCATCCCGTTCCGCGCGTCCCAGAGGACCGAATCCCCCTCGAGCGACCCGGTGGCGAGCGTCGCCCCATCGCCGGGGCGGAAACGCACGACCCGCACCCTCCCGCGGCGGTGGGCGACGGTGTGGCGCACCGCGCCGCTGAGAGCGTCGAGGATCCGCACCCTGCCGTCGTCGCCGGCCATGGCGACGACGGCGCCGTCCGGCGAAAAGACGGCGTCGCCGACGCGCGCCGTGGTCGCCGGCAGGTCGGCGAGCGCCGCGCCGCTGGCGACATCCCAGATCCGTGCCGCGCCGTCGGCTGCCCCGGTGACCAGCTTCCGGCCATCGGCGGAGAACGCGATGGCGGCGAGCCCCGACCGATGGGCGTCGAGCCGGCGCGGGTTCCGTGGGTCGTGGGCGGCGGCGAGGAAGACCCCGCCTGCGTTGCCACCGAGGGCGACTGTCTCGCCGCCGGGAGACCAGGCCAGTCCGCCGATCGACTCGGGCAGTTGTTCGCGCGCGCTGGCGCCATCGAAGCCGGCGCGGAGGATCGCCAGCTCCAGCGGCAGCCCTCCGGGCGGCCCGATTCCCAGTTCACCCGCCAGGCCGGCCGTGGCGGCGAACAACGGCGCCACGCCGCGCGGATTGGCCGTCTCGCGTGGGTGGGCGAGTTGGCGGACGTTGGCGACGTATTCCCCCCACCGCGCTTCCCGGGCGGCTCCCTCGGCGCGGTCGCGGGCGGCGCGGGCCGCATCGAGCGCGACCGACTCCGCCGCGCGGGCGCGCTCGGCGACGACGCGGTCGCGGTCGGCCTGCCCGGCGAACATCGCGATCCCGACCGTCGTGGCGACCAGCGACGCCAGCGCCGTCGCCGTCGCCACGGCAGCGGCACGATGGCGCCGGGCGAGTTGCAGAACCCCGTCGACGAACCCGGCCGGGCAGGCGACGATCGGCTCGCCGGCGAGGTGGCGGGCGACGTCGGCGGCGAGGGCGCCGGCGTCGGCATAGCGCCGCTCGGGGCGCTGGTCGAGGCAGGTGGCGACGATCGCGGCGAGATCGCGGGGCACGCCGGCGGCGAACCGGGTCACCGGCGGCGCGGGCGTGTCGCGCACCGTGGCGGCGGCGTCGTAGACGGTCTTGCCGCGGAAGTCGAACGCCGTCCGCCCGGCGAGCAACTCGAAGAGGACCATGCCGAGGGCCCAGACATCGGATCGGGAGTCGGCCCGCGTGCCCCCCTCGAACTGCTCGGGACTCATGTAGGCGTGCGTGCCGATCAACTGGCCGCTCCGCGTGCCGAGCGACTCGACGCCGAGGGCCGTGTCCTGGCAGCGTGCCCAATCGAAGTCGATCACCTTCGGGTGGCCGACGCGATCGACGAGGATGTTGCCCGGCTTGAGGTCGCGGTGAACGATCCCGAGCCGGTGGGCGTGGCCGACCGCGTCGCAGACCGCGGCGAAGACCTCGACGCGGCGGCGCGGCGGGACCGAGCCGGCGGACGACCAAACCGTGAGAGCCATTGCCCCCTCGACCAGCTCCATCACGATCGCCGGTACGGTGGCACCGCCCCAATCAACCTCGTGCACCGCGTACACGCGCGCGATTCCCGGATGATCGAGCCGGGCGAGGATCTCACCCTCGCGGAGCGCGCGCCGCGTGGCAGCCTGGCCCTCGAGCGCCGTGCGCACGAGCTTGACCGCGACCCGCCGGCGCGGGGCATCCTGCCACCCTTCGTAGACGTATCCCGCCCCGCCCTTGCCGATCAGCGTGCCGAGCACCACGCCGGGGACGAAGGGCGGGGGCAGCTCGTGGGCCCGCTCGCGCGCGACGGACGATGGTCCGGCGGCGTGCGCAGCGGCCGGCGCCGCAGCCGGATCGCCGAGCAGCGCTGGCGCGAGGGCATGCCACGCCAGCAACTCCTCGATCTCGGACTGGAGCTCGCGATCGCCGGCACACGCCGCCTCGATGAACAGGCGCCGCTGGACGGGGTCGGTGATCGCGAGGGCGTCGGCGAAGATCTCGCGCTTCCGCACGCTGCCTCCCCGCCGGACGTCGGCCGGCACGCGCCGCGCCTCACAGCGCCGGCGCACCGGCCCCCAGTTCCCGGGCCAGCCACGCCCGGGCAAACGCCCACATCCGCTCCGCCGACCGCGGCGACACGCCGAGTGCCGCCGCGGCCTCGACCATCGTCAGCCCGCCGAAATAGCGGAGCTTGACCAGATCGGCCGCCTCACGGTCGGTCTCCGCCAAACCGTCGAGTGCGTCGCCGAGGGCGATCACGGCATCGTCACGCTGCACCCCGGTGAGATCGTCGAGGGACACGGTCAACCGTCCCTTGCCGCCACCGCGCTTGCCGGCGGCGCGGCGCCG
This sequence comes from Planctomycetota bacterium, assembly GCA_018970785.1. Classification (GTDB taxonomy): domain Bacteria; phylum Planctomycetota; class Planctomycetia; order Pirellulales; family UBA1268; genus F1-20-MAGs016. The sequence continues at coordinate 3,248 of JAGWVR010000054.1, read as the reverse complement.
TGCAGCGTCGACGAGGATCCGCCGCATCATCTCCGAGGCGGCGCCGAAGAAATGGGCGCGGGAGTGCCAAGCCTCGCGACCACAGACGAGCAGACGCATCACCGCCTCGTGCGCGAGCCCCGTCGGCTGCAGCGAGTGGCCGGCGCGTTCGTCGGCGAGCCGCTGCCGCGCGAGCCGCCGCAGTTCGTCGTACAACAACGCCACGGCTGCGGCCGTCGGGATCGGCGGCTCCGCCACGTCGACGGAGACATGTCGCCCCGACCGTCCAGTCGCGATCCGATCCGGCTTCCCCATTCCCGGACCTCCTCCGTGCCCGCCTCGGGTGGTCTGGCGGCACTATACCCCCCACCGGGCCACCCTCGCACGGGCCGGCCGGGGGCTGCCGCAAAAACCTGCTCACGCCGCCCCCCAGGTCCGGAGCCGCTCGACGCCCGCGGCGATCCGCTCCGCCGCCCCGTCGATCTCGGCCGCGGTGGTGAACCGCGACAGGCCGAAACGCAGGCTCGCGCGGGCACGATCGTCGTCGAGCCCGAGGGCCAGCAGCACATGGCTCGGCCGCGGGCTCTCCGACGAGCACGCGGCCCCTGAGCTGACGGCGAGGCCGTCGGCGGCGAGCGTCGCCAGGAGCGAATGGCCGTCGATCCCGGGCAGGCGGACGTTGAGATTGTTGACCAGGCGGACGGCCGGATCCACGAGGGCCGGGCCATTGAGCCCGATGCCGTCGATCCGGCGCTCGAGGTGCTCCCAGAGGCGGTCGCGCAGGGCGCGCATCCGGGCGGCGTCGGTCGCCATCTCCGCCGTCGCCAGCCGCGCCGCTTCCGCCAGACCGACGATCCCCGGCACGTCGTGGGTGCCGCTGCGCATCCCCCGCTCCTGGCCGCCACCGTGGACGAGCGGCTCGATCCGCACCGGCTTGCCACGGCGGCGCACGAACAGCGCCCCGGCCCCTTTGGGCCCGTGGAACTTGTGCGCCGAGAAGCTCGCCAGATCGCAGCCCAGCTCGTCGACGGCGACCGGCATCCGCCCCAGCGCCTGCGCGCCGTCGACGTGGAGGACCGCCGGGTGCGCGGCGAGCACTGCCGCGATCGCGGGCATGTCCTGGATGACGCCGATCTCGTTGTTCGCCAGGAGGACGCTGACGAGGAACGTGTCGGGCCGCAGCGCGGCGCGGAGGGCATCCGGATCGGCGCGCCCCGGGATCCCCGGCCCATCCTGACGTGCCACCGCGAGGCGCGTCACGGCGACACCGTGGCGTTCGAGGTGGGCGCACGTGTCGAGGACCGCCGAGTGCTCGGTGGCGAGCGTGACGACGTGGCCCGCCGACGGGCTGCCGAGCCGCAGCCACGTGCCGAGGATCGCGAGGTTCACGCTCTCCGTCGCCCCCGACGTGAACACGACCTCGCGCCCCGCGGCGCCGATCGCCGCCGCCACCGTCTCCCGGGCCGCCTCGACGGCGTCGCGGGCCTCACGCCCCGGCTCGTGGGTGCCGCTGCCGGCGTTGCCGTAGCGGTCGGTGAGCCAGGGGAGCATCACCTCGAGCACGCGCGGGTCGAGCCGCGTGGTCGCGTGGTTGTCGAGGTAGATCGCGCGCGGTTCCATCGCCGCCGTCGGCTCAGGCGAGCCTGCCCTCCCGGAGGGCGTCGAGGGCGATCTGCGACCAGGTCTCGAAGCGCTCGCGATCGGCGAGGAGGGCGTCGAGCGTGGCGAAGCCACAGTCCACCAGGCCGCTCTCCCGCGGCGCGACGTCGGGGCGCTCGAGTTCGAGGACGTGGACGATCCCGAGGTGGACGCTTCCCACGGGCGTGGCGTCGTCGTTGATCAGGCCGACGATCCGCGAGGTGAAGGCCGCGCCGATCGCCACTTCCTCGTCGAGCTCGCGGCGCATCCCGGCGTCGTACGAGACGTCGTCGCCGTGGGCGCCGTCGACGCTCGCGATGTGGCCCCCGATGCCGACGGACCGCTTCGCGCGGAGGCGCGCCTCCCCCAGCCCGCCGCCGCGTGTGTAGGCGAAGTAGCGCGGCAAGCCGTCGGCCCCCCGCGCGGCGAGCACGCAGTAGGGGATCAATTGCTTGAACGACGGGTCCTCCTCGACCGCCGCCCGCGGCCGCCACGACGTGTGGCGCGGGTCGAGGAGCAGCGGCAGGTAGGCGGCGGTGTCGGCCTGGAATCCCTGGAACATCCCGGCCCGCTCGAGGACCGCGCGCGGGACCACGAGGACGTCTTCCTGCGGGACGGCGTTCATGCGCTGGTTTCCTGGGGCGACGCGATCACGGCCACTGAGAATACCCGCCGCGCCGTTCACTCGACGAGCATCGCGTCGCCGTAGCTGAGGAACCGGTAGCGCTCGAGAAGCGCCGCGGCGTAGGCGCGGCGGACGAGGTCGCGCCCGGCGAGCGCCGCGACGAGCACCATCAGCGTCGTGCGCGGGAGGTGGAAATTGGTGAGCAGGCAATCGACGGCCCGGAAGCGGTAGCCGGGGGTGACGTACAGGTCGGTCGATCCTTCCCAGGGGGCGAGCGTGCCCCCACGCGCCGCCGTCTCGAGCGTCCGCAGGGCAGTCGTCCCGATCGCCACCACGCGCCCGCCCGCGGCGCGCGTCGCCGCCACGGCCGCCACCGTCTCCGCCGGGCACGCGCACCACTCGGAGTGCATCGGGTGGTCGGCGATCCGCTCGGTGGCGATCGGCCGGAACGTCCCCAGCCCGACGTGGAGCGTGACCGCCGCCCGGCCGATGCCGCGCGCCGCCAGCTCGGCGAGCAAGCCGGGGTTGAAATGGAGGCCGGCCGTCGGCGCCGCCGCCGAGCCCGCGGTCCGGGCGAACACCGTCTGGTAGCGGTCGCGGTCGGCGGCCACCGCCTCGCCGTGGCGGATGTACCCCGGCAGCGGCACGCGGCCGAACCGCTCGAGGAGGTCGAATGCCGTCCCCGGCGCGTCGGGGCGCACGAGCCATGCTCCGTCGGCGCCGCGACCGACCAGCTCCAGCGTCAGCGTGCCCGCGCCGTCGGCCGCGTCGACGACGACACGCTCGCCGGGAGCCGGCCGGCCGCGCGTGTGGGCGACGATCTCCCAGGCGTCGCCGTCGGGGATCGCGCGGAGGAACAGCCCCTCCCACTTCCCGCCGGTGCGGGCCCGGCGCCCGACGAGCCGCGCGGGCACGACCTTCGTCTCGTTGACGACGACGAGATCGCCGGGGCGGAGGATCGCGGGGAGATCGCGGACGTGTCGATGGTCGAGCGCCCCGGTCGCCC